>JALTMS010000001.1 GCA_027001345.1 Acidobacteriota bacterium
CGTCGCTGCCCTCGACGACCAGCACGTCTCGGCGACCGAGACGGCCGAGGAAACCCAGCCCGACGCGAATCCGCTCGTCCGCAGTGTCCAACGTTTCGAGTTTCAGCGTCCGGGCCCGACCGAAAAGACGCAGGCCGGGGCGGTTGGCCACCAGCCCGTCGATGACCTGTCGCCGGTAGCCCAGGCCATCGAGCACGTCGGAGAAGATGCCGCTGCAGTAACGCGTGGGGTCGATCATGGGGTAGCTCCGACGCGCCGGCAGCAAGCGGCCAGCCGATGGGTGAAGGCGACGTACGGACTTTCGGGATCGAGTCCTTCGGCCACCGCTCGGGCCAGCTCCAGGTCTTCGACCTCGTCGATGTCGATCTGCTCGAAGCGATCGAGCGGGACAATCGCGGGGCGATCGCCGATGCGCGTGCCGCGGGAGACGATCAGCTCCCGAGGTGTGACGTACAGGCCCATCCCTTCGACCAGCAGTTTCGGCAGCGTGAAGCTGTTGGGGATCCGGGCGAGGTCGTAGCGAGGTTCGAGGGGCTGCTGATTCCACAGGTAGAGCGCCTGCTGGTAGGCGCCGAAGGCCGAGTCGGCCTCTCCGGACAGCACGGCCTCGATTCCGCGCACCAGGGTCTGCTCGCGGCAGAACGGCATTGGTGGCAGGTGCTGGACCAGCACTTCCGCCTCGACCGAGGCTGCCTCCCAGGCCAGCAGCGCGTTGCCGTCGGTGGCGTTGGTGGCCAGCTCCGCCGGTCGCAGCAGGGCCCGAAAGCCGGCTTCGCGAGCCCAGCGTGCCATCTCCGGCGAGTCGGTATCGATGTAGATCGACGAGGGCTCGAGAACCTTGCTCAGGTTGGCTGCGGCGACGAGGAAAAGGGGCACACCGAGCAGCAGTTGCTGATTCTTGTGCGGTACCCGCCGGCTGGAAGACTTGGCCGGGATCACGCCTGCGACCTGGGGCTCGGACCACTTCATGTCACACCAGCTTCCGGCCCACTGCCTGGCAAACGTCGCCGACCTCATCCTGCAACGCCGCGAAGGCCCGGTGATCGAGGGCCTGGGCTCGATCGCAGCGCGCCTGATCGACTTCAGGATGCACCTCGACCATGATCGCATCGGCGCCGAAGGCCGCCGCCGCGCGGGCCAGGGCCCTGACGCCGGAAGCGCGGCCGATGGCATGGGAAGGATCGAGTAGCAGTGGGAGGTGACTGTTTTCTCGAATATAGACCGCGGAGTTGAGGTCGAAGACGAAACGGCTGCGGTTCTCGAAGGTTCGAATGCCGCGTTCGCCGAGTATCACGTTGGGGTTGCCGGCCGAGAGAATCACGTCGGCTGCTTGCAGCCATTCTCGAGTGGAGGCCGAAAAGAAGCGCTTGAGCAGGATGGGTCGAGGGCTGCGCCCGCAACGACGCAGCAGCGCCAGGTTGAACATCGCCTTGGATCCGACCTGGATCACGTCAGCGATTTCTTCCACCGCGTCGAAGTGGGAAGTATCGTAGACCTCGGTGATCAGCTTCAGGTCGTAGTCGCGGCGGATCGAGGCGAGCAACTCGAGGCCGTCGAACTCGAGGCCCGGAAAGCTGTAGGCCGATGTCCGGGGCTTGAACAGACCCGCACGAAACAGGCGGATGCCGCGCGAGACGAGGAACGCGGCCGAGGCGCGGAGCTGGCCCTCCGATTCCGCCGCGCAGGGGCCGGCGATCAACAGGGTCGAGCCGTCGCCGATGCGCAGGTCCTCTCCCACTTCGATGACGGTCTTCTCCGGCCGCACCGCCAGAGATGCCAGCGGCCAGTCTTCGGGGAAATCGATCACCTCGCCGATATCCTCGCCCTCGGGCAATTGGCGGCCACCCTCGGCCGTCCCGCAGATCAGCAGACTCCGGCCGTGGAAAACCACCAGCCGTCCACCGGTCAGCCGCTCGAGTTCCGCGGCCCGATCCGAGCTGAGGTCCGGTCTGAGTTCGAGGATCATCGGTGCTCCAGGGGGTTGACCCGGTTGATGCATCAGCCCTTCGGCTGCGCGCCCCGACTACGAAGCTTCATCACAGCAGGCGGAGCAGATTATGCAGCGAAATGCAGCCCGCGTAATGCCGGCTTCCCGCCTCGGTGACCGGGACGACCAGGATCGGTCGCCCGGAGGCTTC
>JALTMS010000002.1 GCA_027001345.1 Acidobacteriota bacterium
GTTACCGACCTCTCGATGCCAGGGATGGACGGTCTGGCCCTGCTGCAGCGGATTCGGGAAACCCGCCCCGAAACCCCTTCGATCGTGATCACTGCCTACGGTTCGAAGGAGACGGCCATCGAAGCGATGCGTCACGGCGCGGTCAACTACCTCGAGAAGCCGTTCGATGTCGAGGAGATGCAGTTGCACGTGCGCCGAGCCCTCGGTCAGGTCCGGCTGAGCGCGGAGAATCGCCGCCTGCGCAGCCGGCTGCAGCTCGAGGGGCGCCTGATCGGGAGCTGCGAGCGAACCGAGGCCTTGAGAGAGGTGGTCGGCAGAATCGCCGCGACGGAGAGCACAGTATTGATTACCGGCGAGTCGGGGAGCGGCAAGGAGGTGGTGGCGCGGGCGATCCACCATGCCTCCCCGCGCCGTGAGCACCCCTTCATCGGCATCAATTGCGGTGCGATTCCGGGCAGTCTGCTCGAATCCGAGCTGTTCGGTCACGTCAAGGGTGCCTTCACCGGGGCCGACAAGGCGCGTCGGGGCTTGGTGGAAGCGGCCGAGGGGGGTACTCTCTTCCTCGACGAGATCGGCGACATGCCCACCGAGATGCAGGTCAAGCTGCTCCGGGTACTGCAGGATCGTCGCATCCGGCGAGTCGGCGGCGCAGAGGAGATTCCGATCGACGTGCGGATCCTGGCCGCAACCCATCGGGATCTCGAAGCTCTGGTGCGTGAGAACCGTTTCCGTGAAGATCTCTACTACCGGATCAACGTGATTCGGGTCGAGGTGCCTGCCCTGCGAGAGCGCGTGGAGGACATCCCCGAGCTGGTTGCAGCCTTCCTGATGCGCCAGGGGGAGAGAATGGGACATCGAGACCTGCGGGTCGGCCCTGCTGTGATCGAGGCATTCTCCCGCTACTCGTGGCCGGGCAACGTGCGCGAGCTGGAGAACGTGCTCGAACGCATGGCCGCCCTTTCCGGTGGAGGTGAGTTGAGCACAGAGCTGCTGCCGGCGGAGATCGCCAGCCCGACGGGTCGCTCCATCTCTTCCGCCGGCGCGCTGCCCGAGGCTTTCGATCTCGAGAGCTACCTCGACGAGCAGCGCAGGGTCTACATGGAACGGGCCCTCGAGCAGGCGGGGGGGGTGCAGACCAAGGCGGCTGAGCGGCTGGGCATGACCTTTCGCTCGTTCCGTTATTTCGCCAAGAAGTTCGGCCTGACCGGCCGCTGTGCCGCGGCGAGCCGGGAGGAGCAGGAGGCAGAGCTGGTGGGGGCGAAACCCGAGGCCGGAAGTTGACGTGGATTGTCACTCTCGCATGCCACAGAATGTCAGATGGGAGTGGAAAGCCGAGAGACGCCCTGGCGGCGCCCATGTAAGATGTTGACTATTGGAGAGTTGTACGAATTGCTGGACAGTGGGCATTCTGGCACCGAGATTGCTTGAAGACAGTGTCCGGAACCTTAAGGCTTTAAGGGAGGAAACAAAAGCATGCGTCGGAACGAACGTGGATTCACCCTCATCGAGTTGCTGATCGTGGTGGCCATCATCGGCATCATTGCCGCGATCGCCATCCCGAACCTGCTCAACGCCATCGACCGTGGTCGTCAGAAGAGGACCATGGCCGACATCCGCAGCGTAGGCACCGCCGTCGAGGCCTACTCCGTGGACAACAACCGTTACCCCACCATCACCACCGAGTCGGATGTCGATGGTAACCTCGACACCCACCTCGAGCCGGTCTACATCAAGAAGTGTCCGGACGATGATGGCTGGAGCAACGCGCTGAAGTACCAGTCCGCCGCTGCGGGCGCCAACTACACCGTCCGCTCCTACGGCAAGGACGGCACGAAGACCACC
This sequence comes from Acidobacteriota bacterium, assembly GCA_027001345.1. Lineage (GTDB taxonomy): Bacteria > Acidobacteriota > Polarisedimenticolia > J045 > J045 > JALTMS01. The sequence goes on from JALTMS010000002.1 coordinate 1,843, forward strand.
GCCACCGGCGGAAAGACCACCGATTTCGACGACGACATCATTTTCCAGGATGGTGCCTTCGTCCAGTGGCCCGAAGGCCAGCAGCAGTAACACGAGCGAAATGGCCGGGGTGCGGGCATCGTCTGCCCGCCCCCGGCTTCTTTTTGCTGTGGCACGGATGTCGAGGAGGAGAGAGATGGGGAAGGATAGGGCTTCTCTCGTCCCACATGCACGGAGCGACGATCACCGGGGCGAGCAGGGCTTTACTCTGATCGAACTGCTGATCACCGTTGCCGTGATCGGCATCATCGCCGCGATCGCCGTGGTCAATCTCCAGTCTGCCCTGGACAAGAGCCGTCAGCGGAAAACGATGGCAACGATGCGCAACGTCGGCACCGCCATCGAAGCCTACTCCAACGATCACAGCGCCTTCCCGCGCAACGGCATCAGCGCTGCCGAGCTGTCCGCAGCCCTCTCCGACCAGGTCTACAAGCGGGTGGAAACCACCGATGCCTGGGGCAATGACCTGGCCTACACTTCCGGCAGCGATCACTACACCGTCGAGAGCTACGGGCGCGACGGGGCGGACGGCCCGCAGAACATCACCCGTGCCACCGCCAGAGAGTTCGACTACGACATCGTCTTCGCCGACGGCGGTTTTCTCAACGCACCCGACTGATCCGCCTGCGGGGGGGGCGAACGCTCCTGCGAGGCTGCCTTTTCGTCCCGAAGGCACGATACATCGCTGCCCTCGATCTCTCGCCGCGCGCTCGTCTCGACGCCCTCCAATCGGCACCGATCAACCGCCAAGGCGCTGCCCATCACCTACCTGGACGCCATGGGCCTGGCGGCCGCACCCACAAATACGTGAGGAGAGCCCCAAAAAAGCCCCGCGACCCACCGCCCGCGGACTTATGATGTCGGCGAGATGACCGTGTTCGGAGCGATTCTACGGCGGGAGCCGTCACCTTCGTGATCGATAGCGCACGACCGATGACCGACCGATGGGCGGCGATCCTGCCGGCTCTGGCCGCCGTGGTGGCGGCACTGCCCTGTCTCGGCTTTCAACCCGACGATCTGTTCATCTACCTGCGGATGGTGGACAACGTGCTCGCCGGCGTCGGCTGGGGCTTCAATCCGCACCAGAGCGTCAACGTGGCCTCCTCCGGCGCCTGGCTGCTGATTCTCGTCGCCCTGGCCAAGGTGGGGCTCGGCGGGGCCCTGGTGGCCCAGGCGCTGTCAGCGATGCTGTGGGTCGTCGGTATCACCTGTGCCGCCCGGCTGTCGGGATGCCTGGCGGGGGACGTGCGAGCGGTCTGGGCCACCAGCCTGGTGCTGGCCGCCGACGCGTGGACCGCCCGCTGGCTGTGGAGCGGGATGGAGACCGGCCTGGCGGTGGCCGTCGTCTGCGCCGCTGCGCTGATCCGGGTTTCGTCCCGGCGCGGCACTCCGATCGATCGTCTCGGTAGCGTGCTGCTGGCCCTGGCACCCCTGGTACGACCCGAGCTGGCTCTGTTCACCCTGGCCATGGTGCTGGTCGAGGCGCGTCATGCCGTTGGGGGAACACGCTCGCGGCTGGCTGGCGATGTGCTGGCGGGAGGAGTGGCGGCGCTGGCCTGGAGCGCCTTTGCGCTGACTGTCTGGGGTCAGGTGCTGCCCTCGACGATGGCGGCCAAGGGGAGCCTGGGCGCGATGAACATCGGCGCGCTGTCCGCCGCCGGACGCGTGCTGCTGGTGCTGGCTTCGACTCAGGCGCCGGCGCTGCTCTGCTTTGTCGGAGCGGTCGCTCGGTGGTGGAACGAGGGGCCGGCGCGCAGCGAGCGAGCCCCCGGAAGAGGCGACCTGGTGCGCGCCGTCGCCCTGTTCGCCATCCTGCTGCTGGTGGTCTACGCCCTGCGCCACGTGCGGGTCTACACCCGTTACCTGCTGCCACTGACCGCGTTGGTCGTGGCTCTCGGCATGGCCTACCTGGCCGTCGTTTCCCGACGCCTGGCCGGGATGCGCGGGAACTGGCTCTGGAGCGGCGTGGTGGCGGTGACCCTGCTGGGCAATCTGGCGCTGGCCACCACGATCGTGGTGCCTCGCACCCGCGCCTACGCCCGTTCGATGCGTGGCGTGGTGCTCCCCCTCGCGCGGAGCCTGGCGGAGACAACCACTCCCGATGCGGTGATCGCGACTCCCAACATTGGCGCTCTGGGCCTGTTCTCCCGGCGTCGCATCCTCGACCTCAATGGCCTGGCGACTCCCGAGATCGTGCCCTACAAGCGCGGAGGGACGATCGATCGCTTCCTGGCCGAGCATCCGCCCGACGTGCTGGTGGAGATCGCTCCCGCGCCCGAGCGGCGCGAGATTCGTGGCCTGCGCCTCGAAGAGATCGGTCTGCTGCGCTTCGACGGCATGTTCGTCCGGGGCCCCGATCCGATGTATCTGACGATTTATCGGGTCCGTCGAGAGGGCAGCAGCGTCGAGGATGGACCATGAGCCATGGGATGAAGGGCGAGGGCCCCGCTGCCCGCGGCGGACTCCGGGCGGCGCTGGTGGCGGTGGCCGCGGGTCTGGCGCTGGGGCTCCCGCCGGAGGTCCATCCGCTGAGCGGAGTGTTGCTGGCTCTGCTCCTGGCCGCCGCCCTGTGGGCCGCGCGCCCCGGGCCATCGCCGAGCAGCGTCCTGCCGGCGCTGGCGCTCGGCGGCTTCCAGCTCGCCATCTCGCTGGCTCCCGGCCGCAGCCTCGGTGTGCTGAGCGGATGGGCCCTGGCCTTCGCGGCCTTCTGGGCGGCTCGTGGTGCGGCAACTCGGCTCCGGGGAATGCTCCCTGGGGTGCTGGCGGTGATCGGAGCGGGTCTGGGCCTGCTCGCCGCAGCCCAGCGCCTGGGCCTGATGGCCCTCGACGCCGCCGCTGCGCGTGGTCTGGGGCTGTCCACCGAGGTGATCCTGCGTCTCGAGCAGGGTCGTCCATTCGGCACCCACGTGGTGCCGGCCGCCCTGGCGGGGGCGCTGGTTCTCGCCGGGCTGGTCGCCGCCGCCAACCTGGCCCGAGGAGGCCGGCAGCGGGGGCTGGTGCTGGCCTGTCTGCCACTGATACTGCTGGGTCTGGTGCTGACCGCCTCCCTGGGGGCCTGGCTCGGCCTGTCTGCGGGAGCGGGAGCCGTGCTGCTGGTTGCGGGACGACGTCTTTCCCGGCGCAGCCGAGTGCTGGGTGCGGCCGCGGTGGTCCTGCTCGCGGCTGTGCTGGTGGCTGTGCGGCCGGTCAGCGTGGCGGATCTCTCCCGGCCGGACAATCCGCTTCGGCTGCGCCTGGGCAACTGGCGTGGCGCGGTGCTGATGGCGGCCGAGCAGCCGGTGACGGGTACCGGGGTCGGTTCGTTCGGCGCGCTCTATCCTCGCTACCGCCGGGCCGGTGACTCGCAGACGATCTACGCCCACAACTCCTGGCTGCAGGTGGCGGTGGAGGGCGGGTGGCCCGCCCTGGCGCTGCTGGTGGCGGGGGTGGTCCTGTTCTACCGCCGCTGGCGCGGTATCCGGAACGCCGGTGACGGTCTGTGGCTGCTCGCTGCCCTGCTCGCCTTCGCGGTGCACAACCTGGTCGACTTCACAGCCTATCTGCCGGGGCTGGTCATCCCGGCGGCGATCCTCGCGGGGCTCGTCTTCGAGCCCGGAGCGAGGCGCACTCAGGGGCTGCCGCACCGCGGTGGCGGGGTGGCGCGAGTGGCGCTGCTGGCTCTGCTGGTCGCCGCGGCCGGATGGTGGGCAGTGGAGTCCGCCAGCCGGCAGGCGATGGATCGCGCCGTGGTGCACGCTCGCCAGGCCCCGGCCCGCGCCGCCGCAGAGGCGGTGCGGGCGGCGCGGCTCGCCCCCTGGAGCACCTCGCGGGCCGTGGCTGCCGGGAATCTGCTGCTGGCCGCCGGCGATCCGAATGCGCTGGCCGCCCTCGGCGGTCTGCTACCCCCCATGCTCGACCTCGACGGTTTTTCGCCGGCACCCTGGCATTTGCTGGCCCGCTGGCGGCTGGCTCGGGGGGAGGTCACGGCGGCCTGGGAGGCTTACCGACAGGCCGCCGTCCGGCACCCGGCGGCACCGGAACTCGCGCGGCAGATCGCGATGATCGAAGCCGCCCTGGCCGACAGGGGGCTGATCGGTGGTGAGCCGTCGCCGCGACCCGGGAAAAAGATCGGGGCTCCCGCACCACCCGCGTGGCAGGGATGGGACGACATGCTGGTGCTGGTCGGCGGTCTGATGCTGCTGCTCGTGGGCGTCCGTTTGCAGCGGGTCGGCCTGGTACCGGCTCTGGCCGTGGCGCTGAGTCTGGTCTGCCTGATCAGCGCCTTCGGTGAGGGGGGGGCGCTGCCCGGTGTCCGCCTGGCGCGGGCCCTGGTGGTGGCCCTGGCGCTGAGCGCCTGGCTGCTGGGCGCTCCCCGTCGGTCGCAGGCGATCGGCAAGGGAGGATGGCTGGTCGGCGCGATCCTCGTCGCGGTGGCGAGCAGCAGCGCCCTGGCGCCCGCGGGCCTGGCGGCCCGGGACGGCCTGCTCTCGGTGTCGACGGCCGCCGCCCTGCTCGTCCTGTCGTTCTGGCTGGCTGCGGAGAATCCCCGCTGGCTGCGCATCTGCCTGACCGTCGTCGTCGCGGCAGCGAGTCTCGAAGGGGCGCTGTGGCTGGTCCAGAAGGGGCTGCTGATGGCGGGGATGCCCCTGGAGGTCTGGGCACCGCCCCTCGGCACGCTCAATCCCCTGCGCCCGGCAGGAGATTTTCTCCATCCCGGTCACCTGGGCACCTTCCTGGTGGTCGGCGCGGTGGCCTCCCTCGGCACCGGTGGCGGCGCCGGCCTGTCCCGCAGGCGAGGTGCCCTGGCCCTGCTGCTGGTACTGGCGGGTCTGTCGGGGGGATCTCGGGCCACCCTGCTGGCCCTCGTGGCGGCCGGCGGCGTGCTGGCCTCCTGCGCCGCGAGCCGCCGGCTGAGGCGGGCGGTGATGGCGGTGATGGCCGGCTCTCTGCTCTTCGGGGGAGGGGTGGTGCTCTGGCGGCTGGGCTTTGGTGATCCCTATGCCTGGACGCGCACCCGCATCTGGAGTGCGGCGCTCGCCGCCCTGAGCGAGCGCCCGTGGCTCGGTTTCGGCCCCGGGGGCTTCGCCCCGCTGGCCGCACACTGGGGTTTCGAAGATCCGGGTCCCGTCGCCCACTGGTCCCGCACCTTCAGCGGTCCCCACAGCGACCTGCTCGGCCTGTTGCTGGCCGTGGGTCTGCCCACTGGCCTGCTCGTGCTGCTTGTTCTCGGCAGCACTTGGCGGAGGGTCTGGCTGGCGGCGCGGCAAGCCCGGGACCTGGCTCCCGTTGCGGCGCTGGCGGCCGTCACGGCAATGCTGGCCCACGGCCTGGTCGATGATCTGTTCTCCGAGCGGCCGGCGGTCTGGGTCGTCGCCGCCCTGCTGGCGGGGGCCTGCCTGGCGACCGTGCGCGGTTGCGCCGGAGAGTCGGCACCCGGGCCGGGACGTGGTTTGCGCCGGGCAGCGGTAGTGGTCGTGCTGGTCGCCGTCGTTGCCGGGGAAGTGCTGCCGTGGGCTGCGGACCGGGCCTTTCGGGCCGGAGCGCCGCAGGTGGCCCTGGGCCTCGAGCCCCACTCCGGGCGCTATGCGGCGGCACTGCTCGAGCCGCCACCGGCGAGTCTGGAGGCTGCGGCGAGCCGGCTGGAATGGCTCCGTCGCCTGCGTCGGGCGCGGAGCTACGATTCGCTGACCTGGGTGCGTGGGGCGGAGTTGGAGGAGCGACTGTGCCGCGAGGTGATGCCCGAGCAGGGCGCCTGCGCCCGAGCCCGTGCCGGCTGGTCGGCCGCTCTGGCGCGGCGGCCGGAGGATGTCTTCGCCCGGCGGCTGAGGGCCCGGCTGCGAGCCCACCTGGGCCTGCTGGCCGAGGCGGAGGACGACCTGCGGCTGGCGCTGGCGAGCGAGCCGAACTTCCTCGGGGCGCGCCTCGATCTCGTGCGGGTGTCCATCGAGCAGGGGCGCGCCGAGGAGGCCCGGGCCCAGTGGATGGGGTTCCGGTCTCGGGTCCGCGAACTGTCCGGGGTCCGTCCCGCCTCCCGGCGCGGGCAGGCGCTGTTGGAGGTGTCGCCCGGAGAGGTGGCGCAGGTCGAGCAGCGTCTCGAGCGGCCGGCGCCCGTGACGCCTCCGGTGGGATCATCAGGGAGAGAACCATGAGAAGAGAACCATGAGAATCGGGATCGTCGGCGCCTTGCTGGGTGTTGCTGTCTTGCTGGGGGCACCGTCGCTCCGGGCGGCGGACCGCCCGGAGGGGCGCGCCTTCGCCACGCGCTCGGTGAGCTATGCGCGTCACGGCATGGTCTCCGCGGCCCATCCGCTGGCCGTGGAGGTGGGGGTGGACATACTCCGTCGGGGCGGCAACGCGATCGATGCGGCCATCGCGGTCAACGCCGCGCTGGCCTTTCTCGAGCCCGTGGCTTGCGGCCCCGGGGGCGACCTCTTCGCCATGGTCTGGGATGCCCGCAGCAAGACCCTCGTCGGACTCAACGCCTCGGGACGCGCGCCGCGGGCGCTGAGCGCGGAGAAGGTCGAGCCGATGGCCGATGGGACGATCCCGCTCTACAGCCCCTACGCCTGGACCGTGCCGGGAGCGGTCGATGGCTGGTTCGCGCTTCATCAGCGCTTCGGAGTGCTACCGATGGCCGAGGTGCTCGCACCGGCGATCCGGCTGGCGCGGGAAGGGGCGCCGGTGCCCGCGGTGATCGCGGGTGCGTGGGAGCGTTCCGCAAGGGTCTTTCGCTCCAAACCCGGTTTTGCCGAGGTTTTTCTGCCCGGGGGGCGGG
>JALTMS010000003.1 GCA_027001345.1 Acidobacteriota bacterium
CATCAGCGGGGCATCGACCCGGAAGTGATCATTCGATGCGGGCGGGCTGCGGGCCTGAGCGCCTGCGGCGTGGCCTCGTGTGCGCCGTCGGAGCACGGGGCCTGGCTCGATCGCTGGCTGGCCGCCGGCGCCCACGGCTCGATGGCCTGGATGGAACGTACTGCGGCGATCCGCAAGGAGCTGACCGCCAAATGGGACTGGGCTCGTTCGGCGCTGGTGGGGGCTCTGTCCTATCTCACCGAGCCCGTTGATCGCCGGCAGCTCCCCGGCATCGGCCCGTTCATTGCGCGCTACGCCCGGGGTCGCGACTACCACGATCTGCTGCGGGAACGCCTGGCGAGCTGGTGCGAGGGCCTCGAGCGGGAAAGCGGCCGGAGCTTTCGCCACGCCCTGCTGGTCGATACCAGCGCTGTTCTCGAGCGCGAGCTGGCCCTGCGGGCGGGGCTCGGCTGGATCGGCAAAAACACCTGCCTGATCGGTCCGCGGGGGGATTCGTGGCGATTGCTCGGGGTGGTGCTGACCGACCTGCCGCCCAGCCCGCCGGCGCGGCTCGCCGTCGATCGCTGCGGCACCTGCCGGGCTTGCCTCGATGCCTGTCCGACCGGTGCGCTGCCCGAGCCCTACTTTCTCGATGCCCGACGCTGCATTTCCTATCTCACCATCGAGCACCGGGGAGAGATCGACGCGACGATGGAGACCTCGATCGGGGACTGGCTCTTCGGCTGTGACATTTGCCAGGAGGTCTGCCCCTGGAACCGGCGGATCGAGCCCTCCGAGGAACAGGAACTGGCCCTGGATCCGCGCTGGGGACAGTGGAGCCTCGGCGCGGTGGCGCGGATCGATACCGAGACCTGGCGCCGGGAATTTCGCGACACCCCCCTGGGGCGGCCCAAGCGTGGCGGACTGGTGCGCAACGCCCTGATCGTCGGCGCCAATCTCGGCGATCCCGATGTTCTGGCCGCTGCTCGCGAGCTGGTGGATGATGAGGATCCCCGGGTGGCGGGTACCGCGCGCCGTGTCGAGGAACGTCGTCGCTGAGTACGGATTACAGGTCTTTTACTTTGGAGTCAAGGCCAGTAATGCGATAGTTGCCCCCGAGGCTGTCTTGCGCCCCTGGAGAGAATGCCGGGGCGACGAACTGATCCCCACCAAGGAGAAGAAGAATGATTCCTCGGACATGGCGCAGGTCTTTCCTGGCACTCGCGCTGCTCGCCACTTCAGCTGCGACCTTCGCCGCGGATAGCTACAAGATCGACCCGGTTCACACCAATGTGATCTTCGCCATCGAGCATCTCGGTGTCAGCAAGTTTCACGGTCGTTTCAACGATGTCTCCGGGACCTTCACCATCGACAAGGCCAACCCGGCGGCCTCCTCGATCGAGTTGCAGATCAAGGCCGACAGTGTCGATACCCACAGCGAAAAGCGCGACAACCACATCAAGAGTCCCGACTTTTTCAACGTGCGGCAGTTTCCGGTGATCACCTTCAAGAGCACCAAGATCAGCGCCAAGGGCAAGATCTGGACCATTACCGGTGATCTGAGCTTCCACGGCGTGACACGCAGCATCACCGTCGAGTTCGAGAAGATCGGCGAGGGCAACGATCCGTGGGGCAACTATCGCGCGGGCGGCCTGGTGCACTTCACCATCAAGCGCAGCGACTTCGGCATCAAGTACATGCAGGGCCCGCTGGGAGACGAGGTGGAGATCACCGTCAACATCGAGGGGATCCGCGGCTGAGCCGCGGCCCTGGACTCGGCGATGATTGTCTCCTCCCTGCTGATCGGTGCTGCCCTGCCGTTTCTCGTCGCCCTGTTCGCGATGGCCGTGGTGGGATGGGTCGATCGCGATCGCTCCCGCGAACGGGGGTGTCGGGGCTTCGTGATCGCCGTCGCTCTGGCTTACCCGGTGGCCCACGGTCTGATCCGGGGCGGCTTGCCGTTCCCGCCGATCGAGACGGTGGACTGGCTGCCCTTCTTCGCCTTGCTCGCCGGAGGTGTGGGGCTGATCGAGGCCGGTCTGCCTGTCGGGCGTGGGCGCTGGCTGTTGCGGCTGGTGGTGGTGGCGGGCCTGCTCTGGACCAGCTTGCTCCCGCTGGTGCGCTACGCATGGAGTGCCCTGGTGGCTGCGG
>JALTMS010000004.1 GCA_027001345.1 Acidobacteriota bacterium
GTAGCGAAGGAGGTTCTACATAGCGGCAGGCACCTGCTCCAGCCAGGCCCCGAACTCCGTCCAGCCGCCTCACTCTCGGCGGCATGTCTGCCGGAGCCTCCTGCCAGCCCCAGCGGCTCTACCGGCCTCGCCGCGCCAGGGACTCACCGCTCTACCGCCTCGTCGAAGACCACCACTGCACAGCCACGCCCCATCCGGACCTCTGGAACTTCCTATACATAAGGGGCGGTGCAGGTCAGAGCTTTGAGTCAGACTTTTCGTGCACGGCCCTCCAGCCTTCCCGGTTCGGAGCGGTCAGTCGGGCCCGTCACGGTTTCACCCAGTGGCTGACCGGCCGGAGAAGAAAATCCTCGAGCTGGATGCCGTCGTCACCGACCAGCAGAGACCGCCATGGCTTGAAGGCCCGAGCGAACGCGGTGATCCCCGGCAGGGCGCTGGGAGCCTTGCCGCTCTTGACTTCGATCGCGGTAAGACGACGGCCGGCTCTCACGACGAAATCTACCTCCCGGTTCCGCTCCCGCCAGTAATAGACCTCGCAGACCCCCGCGGCGGCGGCGTTGGCTAGGTGCGCTCCCACCGCCGATTCGACCAGCCGTCCCCAACTCTCCGGATCGCCGCGTGTCTCCTCGAGGCTGATCCCCGACTGTGCCGTCATGAGGGCCGTATTGAGCACCTGCAACTTTGGGCTCGAGCCACGCCGCCGCGCCGCCTGGCCAGCGTATTTCGAGAGCCCCGTCACCATTCCCGAGGCGGAGAGCAGATCGAGGTAGTGGGCGAGGGTCGTCGTGTTTCCCGCATCCTGAAGCTGGCCCAGCATCTTCGTGTAGGAGAGCACTTGGCCCGAGTAGCGGCACCCCAACTCGAAAAGGCGCCGCAAGAGGGCCGGCTTGTCCACCCGGGTCAGCAACAGCACGTCCCGGGACAAGGTAGTCTCGATCAGGGAATCCCGGATATAGCGCACCCAGCGCTCCGGATCCTGAACCAGAGGGGCCGAGCCGGGGTAGCCGCCGAAGAACAGGTACTGCCTGAGGGAAAAGCCGAAAGCATCCCGCATCTCCGCTAGCGACCAGTGCGGCAGATAGAGCACCTCGAACCGCCCCGCGAGGCTCTCGGAGAGTCCCTTCTGGATCAGCAGTGGCGCGGAGCCGAGCAGCACCACCTTCAGTGGGCGGCGCGAGCGTGTGTCCTCGTCCCACAATCGCTTTACGGTTTCCGCCCAGTTCACGGCCTTCTGCACCTCGTCGAGGACCAGAACACCTCGGCGCCGCCCGAAAGCGAGCCGCGCCGCCTCCCACTGCTGCCCCACCCACTGCTCGCCTCGCAGAGTCGGTTCATCGGCGCTCGCGTAGCGCGTGGGAATGCCGGATCCATCCGTCACCTGGTGGACCAGCGTCGTCTTCCCCGCCTGCCGCGGCCCCGCTACGACCTGAATGAAGCGCCGCGGCTCCTCGAGTCGCCGCGCCAACTGGGCCGCTTGGGGCCGCCGGTAGAGCTGCTTCTTCCGTTTACTCATGATATTGAGTAAATTTACTCACAATCTCGAGCAATTTGCAAGGAGCGTCCCGGAAGAAGAGGGTGGAAAGGGCTGTGCCGATCAGGTCTTCGAAGGTAGCGGGAGTCTCTCCGAGAAGCGCGGTAGCCGAGCAGTCGACATCGTCCCCGGAATTTCCTTCCATGAGAAGGCCCCCCGTGTCAAGCCCGGCCCAAGTCTCTTCTCGCGTTTGCCAACACTGTCCGCCATGCTTCCATTCGCACTCTGGATGAGTTCCCTGCTGCCAGGCATTCAAGGAGTGGAAAGGACATGCGCGCGAATGCGCATTCGTCCCGCCTCTTCGTCCTCGGGGCCGGAGATGGTCTCGAAGTCGGGCGCAGACCACCCTCCGCCGGCCTGCTGCCGACACCACCCGAGCCGTCCCGCACCATCTTCCCAGTCGATCCAGACTCGTCCTGTGCGGGCATGAAGACGCACGTCCAGGTCGCCGGTCCCCTCGAACCCCTCGAAAGGCGTGTGGGCCAGGAAAGTGGGCGACCAGTCGCCACCTGAGATCCGCTCGGCGACGAGGACATCGGTGCCGGAGGGCGAGGCCGGCTGCTGATAGGCCACGAGATCCTCGGCCGAGGAGCCCACC
>JALTMS010000005.1:0-1938 GCA_027001345.1 Acidobacteriota bacterium
CCTGGCTGCGCCGGGTCGCCGCCGAGGAAGCCGCGGTGGTCGAACTGTAGAATGACCCGGTCCACTCCGCGGCGTACGGGCCCGGAGGCGTGGAGCGAAGCGATGGCCAAGGCATCGAGCGCCTGGGAGGCGCGAGCCGGCGAGAGCTGGCAGCAGGCGCGATCGCGGCGGCTGCGGGTCGCCGAGACCTTCGTCTCGCTGCAAGGGGAGGGGAGCCGGGCAGGCTGCCCGACCGTCTTCGTGCGCACCACCGGCTGCCGCCTGCGCTGCCGCTGGTGCGACAGCGCCTTCGCCTTCCACGAAGGCCGCTGGCGGGGGCTCGAAGAACTGGAAGCCGAGATTCTGGCTTCCGCCGCCGGCCGGGTCTGCCTGACCGGAGGCGAGCCCCTGCTCCAGCCCGGGGTGATCCCCCTCGCCCGGCGGCTGGCTCGGGATCGGGGGCTGGACGTGGTGATCGAGACCGGCGGCGACCAGGACATCTCGGTCGTACCGCAGGAGGCGGCGGTGGTGATGGACATCAAGTTGCCCGGCTCCGGCATGGCCGACGCCTTCGATCCGGCCAACCTGCGGCGCCTGCGGCCGGGAGACGAGGTGCGCCTGGTGGTCAGTGATCGGCGGGACTATCTGGCGGCCCGGGACCACATCTCCCGGCTGCGCCCGGCCTTCGGCGGCGAGATCCTGCTCGGCGTCGCCTGGGGCGAGATCGATCCGGCGACCGTGGCCCGCTGGGTGCTCGACGACGGTCTGGACGTGCGTGTGCAGGTGCAACTGCACAAGCTCCTCTGGCCGGGGCGGGAAAGGGGCGTCTGAGAGGCGATGGTCGAGACGACACAGCGGGGTCTGGCGGTCGTACTGCTTTCCGGTGGGCTGGACTCCTGCGTGACTGCGGCCATCGCGGCTCGCGAGCATCACCTGGCCCTGCTCCACGCCACCTACGGCCAGAAGACTGCCGGCCGGGAACGCCGGGCCTTCGAGGCCCTGGCCGACCACTTCGGCGTGAACGCCGAGCTGCGGCGGGTGCTCGACCTGGGTTTTCTCGGGGCGCTGGGTGGTTCGGCACTCACCGATGGGAGCCTGGCCATTCCTCGGGGCGCGCCGGGGGAGGGGATACCGGTGACGTACGTCCCCTTTCGCAACGCCCATCTGCTGGCGGCGGCGGTGTCCTGGGCGGAGATCCTCGGTGCGGGGTCGGTGTGGATCGGTGCGGTGGAGGAGGACAGCTCCGGTTACCCCGACACCCGGCGCACCTTTCTCGACGCCTTCGAGCGGGCGGTACAGCTTGGAACCGCCCGCGGGGAAGGCCTGGTGATTCGCTCACCCCTGGTGGAGATGAGCAAGGCGCAGATCGTGCTCCGGGGGCTCGAGCTGGGGGCTCCCCTGGAGCTGACCTGGTCCTGCTACGGTTCGGAGGACCTGGCCTGCGGCGAGTGCGAGTCCTGCTGGCTGCGGCTCAGGGGCTTCGCCGAGGCGGGTGTGCCCGACCCCCTTGCCTACCGCCACGAGCCCGGCGGCCCGGGGAAGTGAATCCCGTGCGCGTGGCCGACTTCGACTATCACCTCCCCGCGGAGCAGATTGCGCAGCAGGCGGCCACCCCGCGTCACGCGGCACGAATGCTCGTCTTCGAGCGTGGCGACGGTTTTCGGCCCCGGCACCGCAGGGTCGCCGATCTGCCCCAGGAACTGAGTCCCGGTGACCTGCTGGTGGTCAACAACACCCGGGTCGTGCCGGCCCGGTTGCTGGCCCACAAGCCCACGGGGGGCCGGGTGGAGGTCTTCCTCCTCGAAGCCCTCGATGCCGACCGGCGCCGCTGGCGGGCCCTGCTCGGCGCCTCGCGGCAGCCGGCCGAGGGCAGCCTGGTGCGGGTGGCCGAGGGCTTCGAGGTCGAGATTCTCACGCGCCTGGAAGGGGCCGTGGAAGTGCGCCTGGTAGGGGACGCAG
>JALTMS010000005.1:1948-8614 GCA_027001345.1 Acidobacteriota bacterium
CACCCGACGATCTGATCGAGCGTCACGGCCGCCCGCCCCTGCCGCCCTACATCCGACGGGACCCGGACGACCCCCGCCTGGACGACGACCGGCGGCGTTACCAGACCGTCTTCGCTCGCCACGCCGGGGCGGTGGCGGCCCCCACCGCGGGGCTGCACTTCAGCGAGGAAGTGCTCGCCGACTTGCGCCGTCGGGGTGTCGAGGTGGCGGAGATCACGCTCCACGTGGGCGAGGGGACCTTCCGGCCTGTCGAGGTCGAGCGCCTCGACCAGATCCATCTGCACGCCGAGCGCTACGGGGTGCCTGCGGAGACCTGCCGGGCCATCGCCGCCGCACGCCGGCGGGGAGGGCGGGTGGTGGCGGTGGGCACCACCGTGGTGCGGGCCCTCGAATCCCGAGCCCCCATCGAGGAAGGCGTGCCCGGCCCCGGTGGCGAGCAGACCCGGCTTTTCATCGCGCCGGGATTCTCCTTCCGCTACGTCGACGCCCTGCTGACCAACTTCCACCTGCCCCGCTCGAGCCTGCTGATGCTCGTCGCCGCATTCGCCGGCCGCGAGCGGGTCCTCGCCGCCTATCGCCTGGCGGTCAGCGAGGGCTACCGTTTCTACTCCTACGGCGATGCCATGCTGGTGCTGTGACCGATGTCTGATACTGCTGCTCCTCTCAGCTTCGAGTTCCTGGCGACCGACGGTCATGCCCGCACCGGGCGCCTGCACACCCGCCGCGGGACGGTGCGCACTCCCGCCTTCATGCCCGTAGGAACGGCAGGATCGGTCAAGGGGCTCTTCCCCTGGCAGGTGGAGGAGTTGGGCGCGGAGATCATCCTGGCCAACACCTACCATCTCCATCTGCGCCCCGGGGAACAGACCGTCCGGCGCCTGGGCGGAGTGCATCGCCTGGCCGGCTGGGAGCGGCCGATCCTCACCGACTCGGGGGGCTACCAGGTCTTCTCCCACGGCGAGCGCTGCCGCCTCGATGACGACGGAGTGACCTTCCGGGACCACATCGAGGGCAGCGAGCGCCGGCTGACCCCGGAGCGCTCGATCGAGATCCAGCAGGCTCTGGGCTCGGACATCATGATGGCCCTCGACGACTGTACCGGGCAGCCCACCGATCGGGACGCCGCCGCCGCGGCCCTGCGCCGGACCACGCTCTGGCTGCCGCGGAACAAGGCGGCGCGCACGGACGCCACGGCGGCGCTCTTCGGCATCGTCCAGGGAGGCGTCTTCGAGGACCTGCGGCGGGAGAGTCTGGAATGCACCGTCGCCGAGGGCTTCGACGGTTACGCGGTGGGGGGGGTGAGCGTGGGCGAGGGCAGGGAGGAAGTGCAGCGGATCGTCGCCCTGATGGGGCCCAGACTGCCGGAGGCCGCCCCACGCTACCTGATGGGCATGGGTCGTCCGGAGGATATCCTCGATGCGGTGGCTGCGGGCTTCGACATGTTCGACTGCGTGATTCCCACTCGCCACGGTCGCAATGCCCAGGTTTTCACCCGTCGGGGGATTCTCAACATGCGCAACGCGCGGCACAAGGAAGACCCGGAGCCCATCGACAAGGCCTGCGGCTGCCGGGTTTGCCGGAACTTCTCCCGTGCCTACCTGCGGCATCTCTACGTGGCGGGGGAGATGCTCGGTCCCCTCGCCGGAACCTGGCATAATTTGCACTTCTATCTGGAGCTGATGGAAGAAATCCGAGAGGCGATCGCTGCCGGCGGTTTCGCGGCTCTGCGCGCCCGGCGACTGAGCTGGCTCGAAGAGGGAGAACAGACGTGAAAGCTCTGCCCCGGCCCGCCGGCGACGTGGTGCTCGTTGCCGACGTGCACATCGGCCCGGAAGATCCAGGGCTGGACGACTTCCTGGCATTCTTGCGGGAGCGGGCTGGGGACACGGCGACCTTGGTGCTGCTGGGGGATATTTTCACGCTCTGGCTGGGTCGGCCCAAGTTCACGGCGGACCATCATCACGCGGTGCTCGATGCCTGCCGGGAGCTGCGCAGCGAAGGTGTCGAGGTGGTTTTCGTCGAGGGCAACCGGGAGTTTTCTGCAGGCGTCTGGGAGGGGGATGCCTTCGATCGAGTTTCCGATCGCCATGCGGTGGAATGTTGGGGCGATCGGCGCTGGTACCTGGCCCACGGGGATCTGCTCAACCGCCAGGACCGGGCCAACCGGCTGTTCCGGGCGGTGGTACGTTCGGGCCCGGTACAGAGGGCCTTCGGCCTGCTCACGCCCCGGGCCGGAGCACGCCTGGCCGCGCGCATCGAGCGCTCTCTGCGCCACCGCAACCTGGCTCACAAGACCTCGATTCCTCCCGAGCGTTTCGCCGGCTACGCTCGCTGGTTGGCCCGCCAGGGCTTCGATGCAGGGGTCATCGGTCACCTCCACGTGGAGATGGCCCACCAGCTCGTGGGAGACGACGGTCGCGTCCGGCGGCTTTTCGTGCTGCCCGACTGGCGCTCGGGGCACCGCTACCTGCGCATCCCCCCCCAGGCAGCGCCCCGCTTCGAGGCCTGGCGTGGGGCCGCGGCGCCGGCCCCCGCCGTGGTGGAGGTGCGACGCCTGGCCGAGGGACGGGTGGCGCTGACCTTCGACGGGCCCACGGGCTGCGGGGAGGGTGAACGTATCGTGGTGGATTCGGGCCACGGGCCCGGTGGCCGGGTGGGGCGGATCTGCGCGGCGGAGGCGGAATCCCGGCGGCTCGTGGTGGAACTCGAGCCCGGGCCCCCGTTGCAGGTGGGCGACCGCCTCGAGCGCTCCGGAGATGCCGAATAGAGCCGCCGGGGCCGCCACCATGGGTCGTTCATGCTAACCTTTTAGTTCGCCTGCTCGGCTTTCCGTTAAGGAGATTCGATCGTGTCCAGGAAGCTTCTTGCAGCACTGGTTCTGTCCGCTTTTGCAGTCCTCCTGCTGACCGTTTCCTGCGGTGACAGCGGTCCCAAGGAGCCCGAGTCCATCGTCGAGGCTCGCAAGCTGCTCGACGACGCCTGGACCACCCTCGGGCCCTCCGGCAAGGAGCTGGTTCTGCGCTCCCTGGTCCAGGCTCCCGACCTGCCCTTCGCCGAGGGCAAGGAGGAGGCGATCTTCGATTTTGCTTCCGAACAGCAGCGTCTCGACCTGGCTCGGGTGCTCGCGGAGTGGGATACGGATCGCGTGATTCCCGTTTTCAAGAAACTGCTCGAGGACAAGTCCGAGCTGATTCAGCTCTTCGCCGCCCGGGTACTCGCCGAGCGCGGGGATGAGAGCGGCAAGCAGATCCTGGCCGATCATATTCGCGCCGCGGACGGCTCCCTGCATCCGGAGAACTGCGGGCTGCTGGCAAAGCTGGGTGACGACGTCTGTTTCGAGCTGGCCAAGAAAGAACTGACCAGCAAGGACGCGATGCGGAGTGCCGCGGCGGCGGCCACCCTGGGCGAGATCGGTGGGCCGCAGGCGGCGCGGGTGCTGCGCTCCCGGCTGGCCAATCTCCACGGCGATCGACGGACGCCGGCGATCACGGCCCTGAGCCTGGTCAGCGAGGAGCCCAACGACGTGCCCCTCGTGTTGAGCTTCTTCCGTTACAAAGAGAACGTTCTGGCGGTGATCGACGCCCTCGGTGAGATGGGCGGCGAGAAGGCCATCGCCAGGCTGCGCAAGACCCTCGAGGTGAAGGATCCGCTGGCCAGTTCCCATGCAGCGGCCGCCCTGGTGCGCCTCGGTCAGATCGACGACGAGGTCAAGGCGGCCATCACCGCTGCGGCGAAGAGTTCGAGCGTCAGGATTCGCTACGACGTGGTGAGCCTGCTGGCCCTCGCGCCGCCTTCGCCGGAGGTGGCGGCGCTGATCGCTCAATTTGCGCGGGACGAAGAGCCCAAGGTGGTGCTCCAGGCATTGCGCGGACTCGAGCCCCAGGTCACCGAGGCGCAGTGGGAGGACGTGCTGGCGGCGTGGGAGAACACCAAGGAAGCGACGGAAGGCGCCGGCTACGAGGCTTCCATGGCTGCCATCGCCGTCATCGGTCGCAGCCCCGGCTCCGCTCCCGATGAGTTCCTGCCCACGCTCTTCGAGATGGACTGGAACCACGTGGTCCAGGCCGCCGTGGCCCTCGTCGCCCGCTACGAGCGCGAGCACCCGACGCCCCCCGCTGGTTGAACTCCCAGCAGCGCCCCCTTCGGTCCGACGACAGGCTCGAGACAGTCGCCTTCGGCCCGCGAGGCGAATCCGCAGCGCACTGGGAGGCGCTGCCGGTTGAACCGCGCCGAGGGGGCGAGACCGTCTCCCTGCGACCTCACCCGTCGCGTGCCCGACTCGGGCCTGGCTGGCGAGACTGGCCAGGGCAGGCGCCTGATCCGACGCTTCGTCGCTGCGACGGAGGGCGTAGGCTCCCCCTGCCTTTCCTGCACCGCGACAAACTCACCCTGTGTCACCGACGCGGTATATTCATGAAGCTTCGAGGCGAACGGGTTGCTCGATGGCCCGCATGGAGGCCTCCGCGGCTGAGGCGTGGCTGGAAGTCGCGTCGCAGGCCGACCGAGAGCCGAGTACGGGCCAGAGGGCTCGAAGAGCCGCCAGTTGTGGCGTTTTCGCCGAGGCGCTCGTACTGAATCCGGGGCAGGCTGCCACGCCGGCCCGCCCCGCGGAGGGCCGGAGTCTCGCCACGGATTGGTTGGAGAGGGCCCCATGACGAGTATCGCTCAGAGAGTCCGTCGGCGGTGGGCTGGCGGAGCAGCCGCACTGCTTCTTCTTTCCGGGCTGCTCTGGTCGGGTACGGTCGTCGCTCAGGGGGCGTGCGAAGACCGGGATCATGATGGTTTCGAAGACGGAGCGTCGTGTGCCACGGAGCGGGATTGCCAGGATCTCTACCAACCGATCCATCTTGGGGCACCGGAGGTCTGCAATGGCCTCGACGACGACTGCTCGTGGAGTCCGGACGAGGGTTGCGGGAGTATCTGCCAGACAGCCGAGGCATTTGCTTGGGGTGCGGCCATCGTGCCGGATCCCGTGGACTACCAGCGACGGCCTTCGATCGTTCGCGCACCAGGGGGCTACGGGGTGAGCTGGCAGCGCCGCAGAGCGCAGCCCGACGGCGAACTGAACAATTGCTACGATCGAATCTTCGTCCGCCTCGATGACGAAGGGCTGATTCTCGCCGGGCCGGTGACCGTGCCCGGCGGGCCGGGGTTGCGGCGGGCGGTTTATGACAACGCGGATCTGCTGTGGACAGGCCGGGAGTTCTGGATGGGAGCGACGGATCTGCAGGTGCCGGATTGCTTCCAGACCCGACTCAACGGTCAGGCTTACATGCGTCGCATCGATGTCAACGGCAACCTGGTGGGCCCGCCGATCAAGCCCAACTGCGTGCCAGGATTCGCCACGCTCTACAGCATGGCGTGGACCGGCGACCGGGTGGTGGTGATCTTCGACGTGTCCGGCGGCGGAGCCGACAACGGCATCTACGCTCGTGCGATGGCTCCTGATGGTTCCTTTCTCGGGGACTGCACACCCTGGAATCTGGACTCCGACTGGCCCACCAGTTCCGGCGTGATCGCCTGGAACGGGCAGCAGATCGCTCGCGTTTTCGCGGCCGTACCGGAGGGTGAGCCGAGTATCAACGGCGAACTCTACTTCGCCCGCTACGACGAGGACCTCAGGCCCATCGATCCCCAGCCGACCCGCCTGACCTTTTCACCGAACTACACCGGCTTGCCGAGCATCACGTGGACCGGTAGCTTCTGGGCGATCGCCTTCGAAGACCGCTATCCCGTCGGTGACATCGACATCGCCGTGCTCTTCGTCGATGCCACCGGGCAAGTCCTCGATCCTCCGGGCCAGATCCGCATCACCCGCTCGGACCAGGCCGGGCATTCCTTCGATGATCCCGATATCGTCTGGAACGGGCAGGAGCTGGCCATCTTCTACCGGGATCCGGCGCCTGCTACCAACCGGGGCGAGATCTTCATGGCCCGGGTATCCGTGGACGGTGAGCACCTGCTCCCCGACGTGCTGGTGACGACCGATCCCGACGAGGATCGCGCCTATTTCCACGACAGTGCGTGGAGCGGCTCGGAGTACGCTTCCGCGATTCACTATTTCGCTCCGAACAGCGAGTACGATCGCCCGAACATCAATTTCCAGCTCACGGGCTGCCGGTGTACCGACAGCGATGGCGACCAGTTCACCACGTGCCGTGGCCTGGACTGTGACGACAGCAATGCGGGGATCAATCCGCTGGGAGTGGAGGTCTGCGGCAACGGCCTGGACGACGACTGTGACGGCTTGCCGGACTGCATGGACGAGGAGGACTGCCCGGCGGCAGGCACGCCTCCGGGCGATGTGCCGGGTCTCGTCCTGCTTGCGGACAGGCGAACCCTGAGCTGGACGGCAGTGGACGGCGCGGAGCGCTATGACGTCATCCGGGGCCGCGTCTGGGAACTCCCGTGGCTCGGGGTGTCGGCCACTGAGTGCGTGGAAGCTGATACTTCGGCGACAGAGACCGTCGACACGACCACGCCCCAGCTCGGAGAGGCCCTGTACTACCTGGTGCCGGCAGAGGCCGGCAACCCCGCCTCCTGCCTCGTCGGCACCTGGGGCAACTCCCGGCGAGACGCCGAACGCCAGGGCTGCCCCTGAGCTGCGCCGGCAACGACGTCGGCGACGCGGTGGACGGAAGTTCACGGGTGGGGCCAGCCCTGGAC
>JALTMS010000006.1:0-535 GCA_027001345.1 Acidobacteriota bacterium
CTTCAGCTTGCCGAGCTGGGAGGCTCCCATCACCACGCCCTGAGAAGCCATCACGGAGCGCAGACCCGAGACGATGAACTCCCGGCCGACGATGATGACCACCATCCAGGCCGGGGCGACACCGACCTGGACGAAGGAGATGAACGCCCCGCTCATCAGTAACTTGTCGGCAATCGGATCGAGCAGCGTCCCGAGAGTCGTGACCTGGTTCCGCCTCCGCGCGAGGTAGCCGTCCATGATGTCGCTGAGCATCGCCAACAGAAAGATTCCAGCAGCGATCAACTCGCGGGGTGCAGGCGATTCGACCCCGTAGAACGGGCTGTCGGCCAGTTTCCAGGGAGGCGCAAGCAGGACGACGACCAGAATCGGGACCAGAAAGATGCGGAGGACAGTGATCATGGTCGGGAGATTCATCGCCTGTCTCCGCCCTGCACGAGCGCCACGCCTGCCCCCTGGCGCCAGGATCCGGCCTCAACCGCCAACGCCCGCAGGGATTCATCGAGCCGCCGGCAGGCTAGCATGCGCCGCTGACCTC
>JALTMS010000006.1:545-7991 GCA_027001345.1 Acidobacteriota bacterium
CCCGGACACCGCCCCGCCGTGCCGGTGCCGCTGCCTCCGCCGGCTGACGGGCAGCGGCACCGGCACGGCGGGGCGGTGTCCGGGCTCTGCCGCCGGAGGCCGCAGAAAGCCTTGCCCCTTGCATCAGCAAGGGCTTCGGCGTATGTGCAGGGGGGCTTGCTCCCCGCGTTGCGACAGCCGATCCCGGAAACGGCCGGGCTCAGTCGCAAGCGCGGGAACGAGAAGGGCTGGGAACGTCAATGACATCATTCGAACAGCTCGGCGCCGACGCCGCCATCAATGCCGATCTGCAGTTGTGGATCTCCTCGCATCCTGCGTTGACCGCTCTCGAGAAGATGGATCTACAGGGCTTCGAGGAAGGCCTCGAGCAGGTACTTTCCAGTCTCGAGCAACTCTCCGAGTTTGCCTTGCCGCCGGTACTGCTCTTCCACTACGACCTGTTGCGTTCGGTGGCCGAGCGGCTTTCCATCGATGGCCGCCCACCCGCCGAGGAACAACGCCTGATCTGGATCAACACCCTCGGCAGCTTCGAGAGCGCCGAGCGCGCAGCACGTTACGTCCGCAACGAGATCGGCCGGATGGTCGAGCCCTTCCACGATGCCCGCTCACGGATCAATCCGATCGTGGTTCGCGCTCGGCGCTACATCGAAGACCATGCCAACGAGCGGATTTCCCTGTCTCGAGTCGCCACGGCGGTGGGCGTGGCCCGCAACTACCTTTCTTCGCTGTTCCGCAAGGAATGCGGCATCACCCTGACCGAATACATTCACCGGGTGAGGATCGACAAGGCCCGCCGACTGCTGCAGCGTAACGGCGGCAGCCTGGGCGAGGTCGCCGAACAGGTCGGCTACCAGAACTACCGCCACTTTTATCGCTCTTTCCTGCGGGTTTGTTCGGTATCTCCCACGACCTATCTCAAGTCGCTGCGCGGCGAGCAGGACGCGGCGGTGATCAGCGATGCCGGCACATCCTCTCTGTCGTCGGTCGATGCTCCCGGACCCCAGCCGTCGGCTCCCAGCCCCTGAGCCTGGTTGATGTACGAAACTTCGAGGTGATAGATCGCAAGAGGCTGCTCGATGCCCCCCAGAAGGCCTTCCGGGGCTGAGGCGGGCTTGGGGTCAGGCCGCAGGCCGTGCCGAGCGGCGAGTCCGGGCCAGAGGGCCCGGAGAGCCCGGCCAGTGGCCGGTTGCGGCGCCTGCGAGCCCAGGCGCTTTGCATCATCCCGGTCAGGGGCCTGCCACCATCGACGGAGAGTCGAGATTGGCGGGAACGAGCTTGCGTCATTAACCTTGAACCTCGATGATTTCCCTTTCCGCCTCGATCGCCCCGACTTCGGCAGGCGCCGTGCCCGCCGCGGATCGCCCTGGTGACGGACGTCCGGCCGGGGTGGCTTGCGCTCAGCCGGCACCCGGTCGATGGAGCGGGGAAAAGCTCAGGCCCAGTGGCCGGAGGTGAACTCGATGACTGTCAAGCTGTTTTCCCGCACCTTTCTGAGCCTGGCCGCCGCGGCTGTCCTGCTCGGTCCCGCCGCGGCCGCCGACAAGAGCCAGGACCTCGCTCCGATCATCGAGCGACTCGGAGCCTCCGACGTCACGAGCCGGGTCAATGCCCTGCGCGACATGATGCGTCTCGGCCCGCCAGCCAAACAGGCTGCGCCGATTCTCGAAAAGATGCTCGCCGATCCCTCCGAGACCGTCCGCGCAGAACTGGTCTGGGCCGTCGAGGAACTGCTCGGCGAGTCGGGCACGCCGCTGCTGGAAAAGCTCTACGCCGACCCCGAGCGCAACGTGCGCGACGGTGCGATTCAGGCGGCCTGCCGGATGTTCGACAAGTCCCGGCCCCGCGACCTGTGCCGGGCCGCCTTCGACGATCCGGATGCCAACGCGCGCATCGAGGTGCTGCGCACTCTCAAGGAGCAGCACCCCCGCCACCCCGATGCCGCGCCGATCTTCCGTCGTGGCCTGAAGGACGACTCGGAACTCGTCCAGCGGGCCGCCGTCTTTGGAACTCAGGCCGCGCGGGATCCCAAGGCGGTTGATCTGCTCTACAACGTGGCGTTGGCCTCCTCTCCCCTGGTGGGTGTTCCGGCGGCCGACGAGGCTCTGGCGACGATCGCCACCAAGCAGGCGGTCGATGCCCTCATCGCCCTGCTCCCCAAGCCGAAGGGCGAGCCGGGCAAACCGGCCCGACCGGAAGATCCGGTGCGCGCCGCCGCCGCGCGAGCGCTGGCTCGCATCAAGGACACCCGTGCCCTGCCCGCCCTGCGCAAGCTGCTGACCGATCCCGACGTCCCGGTTCGTCTCGGCGCGATGGAAGCTCTGCTGCAGATGAAGGATCGCAAGTCGGTGCCCCTGATCGCCACCCAGCTCCAGGACCCCGAAGAGCGGCTCCGCCGCTTCTCGCTGCGCGCCCTGCGGGTGATCGGTGATCCTTCCGCCGCCCCCGCCATCCGCAAGGTCCTCCACGGAGACAAACTGGCCATCGTCCGGGCTACAGCGGTCTCCGCGCTGACCGATCTGGTGGGTACCGAGGCCATCGCGGACCTCCAGAAGGCGGCCTCGGACCTGGATTCCACCGTTCGCCTCGAGGTCGCTGGTTCGCTTGCCGGCCTCGGTGAGAAGGCAGCGCCGACCCTGGCCAAGATGGTGGGGGACGATGCTCCCGAAGTGCGCGCGATGGCGATCGTCGGCCTCGGCCAGATTGGTGGTCCCGAGCAGATCGAAGTGCTCGACGAGGCCGCCAAGTCCACCGACCGGCGCAACAAGCAGGTCAGGGCTTCGGTGGCCGAAGCCCTCG
The DNA here is from genome assembly GCA_027001345.1 of Acidobacteriota bacterium. GTDB lineage: Bacteria > Acidobacteriota > Polarisedimenticolia > J045 > J045 > JALTMS01. Next base: position 3,342 of record JALTMS010000006.1, read on the forward strand.
GCGCGATCGGCTCGACCAAGGGCATTCCGACCCTGACCCGCCTGGCCTCCGATCCGGAGCCCACCGTGCGCCAGGCCACCGCCGACGCCCTCGGTCACATCGGCGGGGTGAAGGCCGAAGGCCTGCTCGGCAAGCTGGCCAAAGACAAGGTCGGCAGGGTCCGTCAGTCCGCCCGCCGAGCCCTCAATGCGTTGAAGAAGCACTGAAGTAGTCGATGGAACGGGGCTCCCCGGAGGGAGCCCCGTCATCTTCGCTCCACGGCCCGAGATCACTGCACGGGCAGGTCCTTGAATGCCAGCGCCGCCCCCGCGCCGTCGGCGGCCTCGACCCAGGGCGAATCCGGGCTGCGTGAATAGCCGTACGTCACCACGGTCGCACCGAAAGCCGATCGCTGGAGTTGCAGGATCACCTGCGGGCCGACCACGCTGAGGCCGCTGATGGTCACGGGGCCGTCCGCCCAGACCCGATACAGCCCAGTCGTGCCGCCGGTGACGTCCTTGTCGTAGGTGATCACGACACGATCGCGGGCTCCCTGGTCGAAGCTCACCGAGACGATCTGCGGACCGAGGGGCTGGCTCAGACCGTAGGAGCCGACGAGTACCGCCCGCCCGAGCCGCCGACCGGCCTCCTTGTAGCCTTCCACGTTGAGATGAATCGTGTCGTTGCGCGGCTGATCGACCAGCGCCACCACGTCGGAGAGTGGATCGGCCTCGGCCTGCTGCCGTTGAGCCTCCTGGATGGCGATCCAGGCATCGAGGTCCTGAGCCGCCAGATGGGTGGCGAGCTGGCAATTGCCGAAAAAGGCCTCGGGAGCCGCCAGGTCGGAGCGATAGTTGGCCACCAGGGCTTCCAGATCGGCCCGGTAGGCAGCCGTCCCGCGCCCCACGTCGGATTCACCCTGGTACCAGATCACGCCTCTGATCGGCGCACCGTAGTTCTGGCTCAGCACCCGGTGGATCGACGAACCATAGAGCGTCCCCCGGTTGTCCGGATCGCTCTGTCGGCGCTGCCACTGGGTGTGCAGGTTGGTGCCGCCCAGCGGCGCAGGAATCACCGCCACGGGCACGCCGATCGCCGCCGATACCGTCTTGGCAAAGGCCAGCATCAGTGAGTGAGCGGGGTTTTCGACGCTGACGCGATCGACCTGTTCGAAGCCCGAATCCATCGGCTCGGAGGCCCTCTTCCAGCGATAGTCGTTGCCGAAGAGGTGAACCTCGTCCACCGGCTCTTCGGCGACGCCCGCGCCGCTGTAGCCCGCCATGTTCGACTGCCCGACTGCGAGAAAGACATCTCCCACCGCCACCTGCGCCACACTCGCCTGACCGAGAAGCTGGCCGTCGCTCTCTCGCAGCAGCCGCACTTCCACGTCGTAGTTGCCCCCTGCGGGAACGCCCGTCAGCGTCAGATCCGTGTCGGCGCCCCCCGGCGCAGCGGGCAGCGACCATCGGTGATCGGCAAAGTCGTGCCCTGCCAGCGGCAGGCCAGTGGCGGCCTCGACGACGCGAGCCTCGAGACGCACGGGGTCGTCCGACCTCCAACTCACCGGAAGCGGCAGGTCGGCCTGGTTGGCTGCCGTACGCTGAAAGAGTTTCCAGTCGGTCAGGCTCTCGGCGGTGGTACGCACCACCAGGGGTCCGGCCACAGGCAGCGCGTTGGCCGTCAGCCGCAGCAGCGGACGGCGACCACCGTCCCGGTCGTCGAGCATCAGCCCGTGACCGAGCAGCAGGTGGTCGTCGCTGACGCTGAAGGTGGCGATCGCTTGCCACTGGCTGCCGTCGAACTCGTCGACCCCGAGTTCCGAGACCGTGCCGGCTCCTTTCCTCAGCCGCAGGCGCAGACGCTCGGGGTGGGAAAGCGTGACCTGGCCCAGCTCCTCGTAGTCTCGCCCCACCCGCCGCACCCGCGAGGAAAGCGTACCGTCGGCTTCCAGGCGCACTTCCCACCCCGATCCGGCGTTTTCCGCGAACGTGCCGTCCGACCACAGCGAGACGGTCAGCACCTCACCCGTGGCGGCGGACGCGTCGACGTAGACGTCCAGATCGCGCCGGATCATGGCCCCGTCGAGACGATCGAAGAGATCGCCCACGCCATTTGCGGATCCGTCGTAGCTGACGGCCAGATCCCCACCGCGGTCGACAACGACGAAGCTGTCGTTGACGCCACCGGTCTGGGTCATCGCCGACGGTCGTTGGCCCACCGTATCCGACTCGAAGTCGTACGTCGCCTCATCACACGCATCACCCTGTCCGTCGAGGTCCTGGTCCTGCTGCCCGGGATTGGCCAGCCCCGGACAGTTGTCCCGGTCGTCTCGCACCGAGTCGCCGTCGTCGTCGGCACAGGCGATCACACTCGTGCGTGCCGTGCCGTCGCTGGCCCGGCCCAGGCTGCCCTCACCCTGATCGTTCCAGCCCGCCACCAGGTAGGTCCACAGGCGCGACGGAACTTCCGCATCGATGGTGAAGGTCTCGGGAGTTCGAAAATCGAAGCAGACCAGATCATCGCCCCGCGGGCTGGCTCCGCGGTAGACGTTGTAGGCCGTCGATCCCGGCTCCGCCGACCAGCGCAGCGTCTGCCCATCAGCATCGAAGTGCAGACTGTTCGACACTTCCCCCGGCGGGGCGGCCAGAGAGGTCGTCGTCCACAGCAGCAACAGTAGTCCCTGGAACAGTTGGCGAACGCTCATACCCGACCTCCGCGTGATCTGCTAGAGGTACGGCGACGGCTCGCCGCGCACCACTCCGAAAGATGGCCCGGCGATGCTCAGTGGCCGTAGCCGAGGGACTCGAGCCGGCGAATGGTCTCCTCGTCGAGCTGCTGGCTGCTACTGCCGAGGACATCACGCACGGCCGCTGCCCGCTCGAGATGCTCATCGAGCAGGGCCAAAAGCTTGCGAACCTGCCCGGGTCGCTGCCGGGCCAGGTCGTGGATCTCGCCCGGATCACTGCCGAGGTCATACAACTCGATCTTCGCCTCGGGACCCTCGCCGCGACGGATGAGCTTGTGCTCCCCGAACCAGACCGCCTCGAGCCGCCGGCCATCGAGGTCGATCGCCTCGGCGAAAACCGGCTGCGGGGCGTTCGGCTCGACCTCCGACCGCCAGAGAGGCCGCAGACTTCGGGAATGACCGAGGGGGCGTTCCACTGCCGCCAGGTCGAGGATCGTCGCCGCCAGATCGACCAGGGAAACCCGCTGCGCGACCCTGCGGCCCGCGGGCAGAGGCGCGGGGCCCCGAATGAGCAGCGGCACGTGGGTCACTTCCTCGTAGAGCGTGTCGCCGTGATCGAACTGCCCGCGTTCGAAGATCTCCTCGCCATGATCGGAGGTCACCACGATCACCGTTTGCTCGAGCAGTCCTTTCTGCTCGAGAAAGTCCACCAGGCGCCCGACCAGTGTATCGGCCCACAGCACCTGGCCGTCGTAGAGGTCCCGGTAGGCCTTCACATCGCTCGGTGCCGGCGGAAAGAACGGAGCCCGGAAGCGGTAGTAATCCCCGATCGGAACCCGGGCCGCGGGCCAGGCGAATCCCACGTGGCCACGATCGGCCCATTTGAGGCGAAACGCCTCGGGAGCGTGATAGGGCTGGTGCGGCGTGTAGGTGTGGACGAAGAGGAACCACGGTCCGTGCTCGGCGGTGGCCTCGAGTTCCGCCAGCGCCGCCGCCGAGGTGCGCTCGAGATCTCCCCGTAGATCCGAGCGATAGAGGTCGAAGCCGCGGTTGAAACCAAAGTGCCCGGAGATCCAGCCGTTCTCCGTCACGGCGGCCGTGCGGTATCCGGCCTCCGACAGAAACTCCGGGAAGGTCCGCAACGCATCGGGGGCGCTGACCGCGAGCTGCCGATCGGGGTGGAGAAAGCCGCGCACCTGCCCCATGTCGGGCAGAACCCCGTGAGCCGCGGGCGTCAGACCGGAGAAGATCGTCATGTGACTCGGCAGGGTCCAGTTGTTCGCCGCCTCGGCCCGCTCGAAGACGATCCCCTCCTGGGCGAGAGCCGCCAGATGGGGCGTATTGGACCGGGAACCACCGTAGAGCTGCAGGTGATCGGCACGCAGCGTATCGAGGGAAATCAGCAGAATATTGGGTCGCGGATCCGCCGAACGACGGCGCGCGTCGCCCAGAGCACGGGGACGGGAGAAACTCGCTCCCTCCGGCGGCCGCCCACCAAACCATCCGGCGGGAAAACCGGCCGCCGTGACCCTGAAGATCAACCGGACCTCTTTGCCGCTCGAGGGCAGCACGATCTGGTGAGGAATCCAGCGCCCCTGCGCTGCCGGCGCCCGGTGCACCACGTCGAGCAGGCTCTCGCCCCCCTCCACATCGACTCGATAGCGCGCCCGCTGACCGGCGGGAACCCAACTCGCCACCTCCACCACCGAAGCGGCAGGAAAGGAGGCCTCGAAACTGGAGCGAGACGACCTCGGTCGCCACTCGATGTCGCCGCCTCGCTCGACCTCCGGCAGCGTCTCGGCCGGCTCTGTCAGAGCCCCCTGCTCGTCGAGACGCTCACGATAGAGGTCGGCAAAGGCGGCCCGGGGCGCACTCGCATCGCGACCGAGTGTCTCTCGGACGGTCATCAACAGGTACTGGGCTTCCAGGTGCCGGGGATTGATCGCCACCGCCCGGGCCAGCTCCCGCTCTGCCTGCTCGTATTC
>JALTMS010000006.1:8001-8594 GCA_027001345.1 Acidobacteriota bacterium
CTGGCAGCTTCGCTCGAGATAGGCCCGCGCCTGTTCGAGACGGCCGACGAGCAACTCGCCGAAACCCAGAAGATTCAGCACGCGGGGATCCGAACCCGCCCGAGGCCGGAGCAGGGCCACCGATTCTTCGTATCGACCCATGCGCGCGAGCAGCTTGGCTCGTTCCACGAACAGTTCGATGAAGTCGGGATGAGTCCGGCATCCCTCCTCGAGCCACTCGAGGGCGATCTCCAGGTTGTCGGCCTGTTGCGCGGCCCGCGCGGCGAGAAGCACCAGGGAGGGGTCGGCGCTGGCGGCCGCCGGCGCGAACACCGCCACGACTTCTCGTGGGTCGGCCTCCAGCCGGGAGTAAGCCTCGGCCAGGAGCTGATAGGCCTCGGCGCCCTTGCCCTCCCGCGGCGCGAGCCGAGAGACGACCCGGGCGGGATGTCCCTGCCGCAAGTCCTGCCGGGCAGCTTTCAAATCGGCGGGGGCGACGGATTGCGATCCGCAGGAAAGCGCCGCCAGCACGGTGAGCAGTAGCAGACCCGAGACCGGGCCCAATCGGATTCGCCGACCTCGCTCGCTCATTCCGTCCTCCACAGGCGCACGGC
>JALTMS010000007.1 GCA_027001345.1 Acidobacteriota bacterium
GGGCGGTCTGCTCGGAGTCGAGCCCGAGCCCGCCGCGCCCGAGCTGTCGGGGCTCGACTCCGAGCAGACCGCCCTGGAGCCCGCCGAGGGCTCCCGTCTCAGCGAGTTCGCCGCCAGCTCGGTGGAAGGACTGGAGAGCGAGATCTCCGAGGGTGATCCCCTCACCGAGGCCGACGTGTTCCTGGCCTACGGGCGCTTCGAGCCCGCAGAGGCCCTGATGAAGGAGGCCATCGAGGCCGAGCCGGGGCGTATCGACTACAAGGTCAAGCTCCTCGAGGTGTACTACGCCGCCCGCGACCGGGAGGCCTTCGAGCGCGAGGCCCGCAAGCTGCGGGAGGAGATGGGCGAGGCCCTGGATCCGGCCTGGAACAAGGTGGCGGAGATGGGCCGGGACCTGTGTCCCGACAGCGAGCTGTTCGCCGCGGCGGCCCCGGCGGCACCGGCCGAGGAAGACCGGACCCTCGAGTTCGATCTCGGCGAGCTGGAGCTGGAGGGGGCGGGCGATGCCGGCTCCGAACCCATCGAGGAACTGACCGGCGAGACCAGCCTGGATCTGGACGTGGCCGCAGCCGCAGGGGAACAGGAGGCGGAGGCGCCGCCGGCTGCCGGGACCGGGGAGACCGCAGGGGACGAGTCCGGCCGCGCGGCAGCAGCGGACGATCTCGAATCCTCCACGGGCGAGGCGGCCGGGGCCATGGCCGAGACCGAGGAGGCGGAGGCGCGGACCGAACTCATGCGGGAGCCCGCCGGCGAGCCGCTCCCGGATCTGGCGGGGCGTGAGCCCCAGGACCTGGACACCGAGGAGCTGGAGCTCGATACCCGCGAGTTCGACTGGACCGGGCCCGGGGCTGGAGCGGAGGAAGCCGCCGCCCCGGGAGAGGACACCGAGGTGGTCGGTGAGCACGAGCTGGAGGACATCGCCGACCTGGAGACCCAGGAGCTGGACCGGCTCACCGCCGAGCTGGAGGCGGAGGACCAGACCCTGCAGCCGACCCGTCCCATGGGCACCGAGACCGCCGATACCGGCGAGGAGGAGTTCGAGTGGGACGAACAGACCCTGGCCGGGGTGCTGGGAGAGGACCTGGAGGAGGCGGGCCCGGAGCGCTCCGACGAGACCCGGCTCCTGAGCCGCGACGAGGCCGGCCTGGCGGCCGGCTCCGAAGAGTTGGGCGAACTCGACGACCTCGATCTGGAGGACCTGAGCGAGGAGCTGCAGGGCGAGGCCACCGAGTCCCTCGAGGCCGCCGACTCCGAGACCGCGGTGTTCAGCGCCGTCGACGAGGTGAGCACCAAGCTCGACCTTGCCCGTGCCTACATCGACATGGGCGACCCGGATGGCGCCCGTTCGATCCTGGACGAGGTGCTGGACGAAGGCGACGACCAGCAGCGTGACGAGGCGCGCGAGCTCATCAAGCAGATCTCCTGAGCCGGGTCGCAACCGGTCATGACGGCGGCCGCGCCGGTGGCGCCAGCCGGACCCGTGCCGCAGACCGGGGGCGGGGGCGCCGTGGCCCCGCGACTCGTGGAGCTGGTGCTGCTCGCGGCGCTCATGGGACAGGGTCTGCCGGCCCTGTGCGGCGGCGGACTCTGGATTCTCGCGAGCCTGGCGCGGGATCGGGTCCTCGACCGGCGCCTGGTTGCACTGCTGCTGCGCCTGGGCTGGCTCTGGTTCTCTCTCCTGGTGCTGTATTTCTGGTTCACCCCCGGGGATCGCCTGTTCCCCGGGCTCGGGGGGCTCTCGCCCACCCTCGAAGGCGTCGCCGGAGGCTGGATGCGGGTAGCGTTTCTCGCCGGTCTCGCCGCCGCGGCCAACGGCCTCGGCAGGGCCTTCCCCCGCGAGGAGCTGCTGGCCGGCCTGCTGTGGCTGCTCGCGCCGCTGGAGCGGGTGCATCTGCCGGTCGCCCGTCTGGGGCTGCGCCTGGTGCTGGTCTTCGACCACCTGGCCCGGCTGCAGCCGCTGTTCGAGCAGGCCCGCCGGCGGCGGGGGCCGGTGGTGGAACGGGTGGCGGCGGTGTTCCGGGCGGCCCTGGAGCAGGGCGCCGGCGCCGGAGCGCAGGAAATGGTGCTGGTGCATCCGCTGGCGCCGCCGCGGCGCGCCTGGCTGCGGCGGCGCCAGCGGAT
>JALTMS010000008.1 GCA_027001345.1 Acidobacteriota bacterium
GCGCGCAGCTCGAGGTGAGGGTGGTTTCCCGCCCCGATCTGGAGCCCCCCGGGGCCCCGGTCCCCCGGGGCGAACGGGCGCCGGTGGAGGCGAGCGACAGCCAACGGCTGCGGACCGTGGCCCGGCGTCTGCTGGCCCGGCGTCGGGCTCGTCGCGTTGACAGCAGGCCGGAAGGAAAGTAGAAACTGCCTTCCCCCCGGTGCTTTGCGTTCGCCGGGGAGAGTCCCCGCGCCAGGGGGCTAACCGACCAACGCACCAGGGGTAACGATATGCCACTCACGCCGACCACGGGCGGGCTCGGTGGGGAAGGTGCGGGCGCTGTCTCCTCCCGCGGCAGCCACGTGCCGATGATCGAGATCGAAGGGCTGCGCAAGCTCTACGGTCAGTTCGAGGCGCTTCGAGGCATCTCCTTTACGGTCTATCGCGGAGAAGTGGTCGGCTTTCTCGGACCCAACGGGGCCGGCAAGTCCACCACGATGAAGGTGATGACGGGTCTGGTGCCCCCCAGTGCCGGGACGGCGCGGGTCGCGGGCCCCGACGTGCTCGACGAGCCGGTGGAGGTGCGGCGGGCGATCGGCTTCTTGCCCGAGCATCCACCGCTGTATCCCGAGATGATCGTTCGGGACTACCTGTCTTTCACCGCAGAGATTCGTGGCGTGCCGCGCCGGCGGCGCAAGGCCGCCGTCGAGGCTTCGATCGAACTCTGTGGTCTCGAGGAGGTCCATCGCCGGCTGGTGGGCAACCTCTCCAAGGGTTACCGGCAGCGCACGGGTCTGGCCCAGGCGGTGATTCATCAGCCCCGGATCCTGATCCTCGACGAGCCCACCGTCGGACTCGACCCGACCCAGGTGGTGGAGATTCGAGGCATCATCCGTGACATCGGGCGGGAGCGGACGGTGATCCTCTCGAGCCACATCCTTCCCGAGGTGCAGGCGACCTGCGAGCGGGTGGTGATCATCAACCGCGGTCGGCTGGTGGCCGATGGCCGCATGGATCAGATCCTGGCCACCGGCGGCGAGCGCCGCGTGCTGGTGCGTCTGCGGCGCCCACCGATGGAGATCAGCGAGCTGGCAGCTCTGGCCGGCGTGGAGAGTGCCGAGGTTCAGGGGGAGGGCCTGTATCGCCTCGAGCTGGAAGCCGGTGCCGAGCGCCGGGAAGCGGTGGTCGCGGCGCTGGCGGCCAGCGGCTGGGGGTTGTACGAGGTCCGCTCGGAGACGACGAGCCTGGAAGAGGTCTTCCGAGACGTGGTACTCGAGGAGGCGGCCCCATGAATTTCGTCTGGGCGGTGTTTCGCCGCGAGTTGAAGTCGTACTTCGTCTCGCCCCTGGCCTACACGGCGATGGCCGTTTTCGTCGCGTTCCAGGGGGTGCTCTTTTTCATGGCTCTCGGCCAGTACGAGAGTCTTCGCTTGCGGGCGGCATCCAATCCGCTGCTCGAGGTACCCGGCGGGGAGATGATCGTCCGCTCCTTCCTCGGCCAGGACCTGATCTGGACTCTGCTGGTGATCGTCCCGCTGCTGACCATGCGGCTGCTGGCCGAGGAAAAAAAGCAGCATACCGCCGAGCTGCTGTTGACCGCACCGATGACCACCCGGCACCTGGTGCTGGGCAAGTTCTTCGGGGCCTGTGCGGTGCTGGCGGTGATGCTCGCGATCACCACCTGGATGCCGGCGCTGCTGCTCGAGTGGGGTCACATCGATCCGGCTCCGATGATCAGCGGTTACCTCGGCGCGTTTCTCTACGGTGCGTTGCTACTGGCCCTGGGCCTGCTGGCCTCGAGTCTGACCGACAGTTCGATGATCGCGGCGTTCCTGGCCCTGGCGATGGTCGCCCTGGTCAATCTTGGCGGCGTACTGGCGGTGAAGATTCCTTTCATCGGCGAGAACCTCGAGCAGTTCACGCCCTCGGCGAATCTCAATCTTCTGGCTCGGGGGGTGATCGATACCCAGCCGCTGGTCTTCTTCGCGGCGGCGATCATCTTCGTGCTCGATTTGACTTCGCGCGTCGTCGACAGCCAGCGGTGGAGGTGAGGCCATGAAACGCTTTCTCTACGCGGCATGGCCGTTCGGCCTGGCTCTGCTGGTGGTCGGTGTCGGCTGGGGCGTGATGGCCCC
>JALTMS010000009.1 GCA_027001345.1 Acidobacteriota bacterium
AGCTGAGCACCACCCCCGAGCTGGCCGCCGAGGTGACCCTGATGCCGATCGAGCGCTTCCCCCTCGACGGCGCGATCGTCTTCGCCGACCTGATGAGTCCGGTCGCCGCCCTGGGCGTCGAGGTCCGCTTCGACCCGGGCCCCGTGACCGACCGTACGATCCGCTCACGGGCCGACCTGGCCACCCTGGCCGAACCGCAGGCGGGCCAGATCGCCCCCGAGGTCTGTCAGACCCTGGCGCTGGTGCGCGAGCGGCTCGAAGGTCGGGCGACCTTGCTCGGCTTCGCCGGCGCTCCCTGGTCGGTGGCGGCCTACATGGTCGAAGGCCGGGGCCGGCGCGACTTCCCCGCGCTGCGGGCTCTGGCCGCCAGTGAGCCGGGGGTGCTCGACGAGTTGCTCGCCCGACTGACCGACCTGGCGGCGCTCTATCTGGCCGACCAGGCCCGGGCCGGCGCCCAGGCGGTGCAGATCTTCGATTCCTGGGCCGGCATGCTCTCACCGAGGACCTGGCGCCGTGTCGTCCGCCCGCATCTGATGCGGCTGCTGGAGAAGACGGCGTCGATCGGCGTGCCGCGGATCCTCTTCCTCCACGGGGCGCCGCACCTGATCGAAGAGATGATCGAGTTGCCGGCCGAGGCCTTTTCCTTCGACTGGCGGGTGGACCTCGAGGACGTGCGCCGGCGTCTGGGACCCGACCGGGCGGTGCAGGGCAACCTGGATCCGGCGATTCTCACCGCCGGTCCCGAGGCGACGGCCGCCGCCGCACGCGACCTGCTCGCGCGGGTCGAGGCCCGCGGCCACGTAGTCAATCTCGGCCACGGCATCACCCCCGACGCTCCGATCGAGAGCGTCGAGGCCCTGGTGCAGGTGGTCCAGGAGGAAGGCCGATGAACGACAACAAGCACGGCGACTGGCAGGCCACCGCCAGGCTGCTCGAACGCTACGACAGCCCGGGACCGCGCTATACCAGCTACCCCACCGCCGTGGAATTCCACGAGGGGATCGATGCCGCGGCCTACGCCGAGCGCCTGGCCGGTGCCGCCGCTCACCCGGACGAACCGCTGTCGATCTACGTCCATCTCCCCTTTTGCGAGGAGCGCTGTCTGTTTTGCGGCTGCCACGTGATCATCACGCCCCACAAGGACCGCGCCCGGCCCTACCTCGAGCTGCTGAAGAAAGAGATCGACATGGTCGCCGCGGCCCTCGGTGAGCGCCGTTCGGTCTCCCAGCTCCACCTCGGTGGAGGCACGCCGACCTACCACGAGCCCGATGAACTGCGGGAGCTGCTCTCCCACTTGCTCGGTGCTTTCCGCCCCACGGCCGACGCCGAACTGGCGGTGGAGGTCGATCCGCGCGTGACCCGGGTCGAGCACCTCGACGTGCTCGCTGCCTTCGGCTTCAACCGCCTTTCGATGGGGGTGCAGGATTTCACCCCGCAGGTGCAGCAGGCCATCGGTCGCGTGCAGAGCGAGGAGGCCACGCGCACCCTGGTCGAGGCCGCCCGGGCCCGCGGCTTTCGGGGCATCAACATCGACCTGATCTACGGCCTGCCGCACCAGCAACCCGAATCCTTCGCCCGCACGGTGGAGGCGGTCATCGCAATGCAGGCCGATCGTTGCGCGGTGTACTCCTTTGCCTTCGTGCCCTGGATCCGCGGCCACCAGAAAAAGTTGATCGAAGACGATCTGCCCTCCCGGGAGACCAAGTTCTCCCTCTTCGCCCTGGCCCGTGAGCACTTCCTCGCCGCCGGCTACCGCGCCATCGGTATGGACCATTTCGCCCGCCCCGACGACGAGCTGGCGATCGCTCGAGAAGAGGGTCGTCTGCGGCGCAACTTCCAAGGCTACACCGTGATCCCCGCCTCGGACGTGATCGGCCTGGGAATCTCGGCGATCGGCGACGTAGGGGGCCTGCACGTGCAGAACGAAAAGAAGCTTTCCCGCTATCAGGCCGCCATCGACGCCGGGCGTCTGCCGGTGGAGCGCGGCGTGGCCCGCAACGAGGACGACGAGATCCGCCGGGAAGTGATCCATGACCTGATGTGCAACGGCCGGGTGGACTTTGCCGCTGTCGAGCAGCGCTTCGGCATCCGCTTCACCGAGTACTTCGCCC
>JALTMS010000010.1 GCA_027001345.1 Acidobacteriota bacterium
GGCCTACCTCGATCGGGTTCGCGCGATGCTCGCGCGGCGTCCGCAGCCGCGTTGGCGCGCGCGGCCCACTGCCGGGCAGATCGTCTCCGGCATCCGGGCGCTGATCACCCAGGGTCTAATCGCCCACTACCGTTTCGAATATCTGCGCTTCTTGTGGAAGGTCTGGCGCTGGGATTCGAGTCGCCTGGTCGAGGCGCTGATGCGTGCCGGCGCGGGCCACCATTTCATCGAATACACCCGCAAGGTGGTCGCTCCGCGCCTCGAAGCGATGCTCGACGCCAGGCCCCTGCCAGCCCTCGGTGGAAGCAGCCGGGGACGGGTGGTCTGCCCGGACGAGTCGCCCTGAACAGACCGAGTGTGACCGGCCCGGCGCGGCGCTCCACGACCTGCGCCGCGATTTCCTTCTTGCCAGGCCCCGCGCATCAGCCGGGTCAGTCAATGAGCGGCTCCGGGGTCAGCCGTCGCAGGCGGTGGCCGAGCGCGGACTGGCGTCCGACGCCTTGCCCCAGTCGGAAGACCCGCAGGCATTGGCGGCGCGCACCAGGTAGTGGAAGCCGTCGCCCGCCGGCGGTGTGCTGTCGTCCGAGGCGGTGGCTCCTGACAGGTTTCGGGCCAGGCAGGTCGCATCATCGACACCACCGCGGGATCGCAGATCGCTGAGCGTTCCGCGCAGCAGGTCGTAGGTCGTGCCGTCGCCCGCGGCGTAGGCCTGATCGTCCCAGCTCAGGGTGGCGGCATCGTCGAATCCCAGGCCGCTGACCTCTGCCGGAGCGGCGAAGGACCCTCCATCGCCCGGCGCGCAGTCGCAAGCATCGGCCACCTTGTCCCCGTCACCGTTGGGCAGGTCCAGGGCTGCGTCGGCGCGGGCGATGCCCCAGCCGGAGATGTAGTTGGGGTAGGTCGTGTGGGGGATGCCGCCGCAGCTCTGGGGGAAGAAGCTGCCCACCGGCGTGCTCGCCGAGCGTTCGACCAGGCACTCGGAGATCTCCAGCAAACCCTCGAGTTCGGGGGCCACCGACCAGATCAGGGCCGCGACGCCCGCCACGTGGGGGGCGGCCATCGAGGTGCCGCTCCACGAAGCGTAGCCATCGGGGGGAACCGACGAGCGGACGCCATCGCCGGGAGCAGCGATCTGTGGCTTGGCCCGGTTCGAGCCGTCGATGGTCACCGGTCCACGGCTCGAAAACCAGGCGGTAGCCCGACCGGAGGTGACGGCGGCTACGGTGAACACGTCGGGCGAGATGGCGGGCGGATCGCTGACCGTGTTGCAGTTCGGGCCACTGTTGCCGGCGGCAGCTACCATCCAGATCCCCGCGCGCCGCAGCTTGGCCAGGGCCTCGTCGAGAACTTCCGTATCACAGCCCTCGGAGGGCGGGCAGCCCCAGGAGTTATTCACCACCGCGGGGGCCATCTCGGGACGTCCGTCGGTGAAAGGGTCGCCGCCGGGCGGATAGGGCGCCAGCGTCCATTCCATGCACTCGATGTAGGTCGAGGGGCGGCCCACGCCATGGTCCATGTTGCGGCAGGCGACCCAGCGCGCGCCGGGAGCCACGCCCACCTGGTTGCCCGCTCCGTCGTCACCGACCATCGTGCCCACGGTGTGGGTGCCGTGGCCGTTGTCGTCCCACGGTGCCGCCGAGTCGTCGATGGCATCATGCCAGGAGTAGCTGTGGTCGATCTCCTGTCCGCTGCCACCACGGTACTTGTCGACGATCGCCGGGTGGGTCCGCTCGACGCCGGTGTCCATCGAGGCGACCACGATGCCCTCGCCGTGCTTGCCCCAGCGGTTCCACACCTCCACGGCTCCGACCATGTTCACGCCCCACTCCACCCCGTCGTTCGATGCCTCCGAGGAGGGGCCCAGGGGGGCCGGTCCCACCGCGCGGACAGCCGGGTCGTCCACCAGGCGACGGACGTCGGACCGAGCAGCAAGGGCCTCGGCCAGGGCTCGATCACCCTCCACCAGCAGGGCGTTGACGATATAGAACGGCCGATAGGCGATGCCGCGGGCTTCGAGCCAGGCCCGCAGCGGGGCCTGGGCGCGCATGGCCCGCTCGGTCAGTTGCTGATAAAGCGACCGACCACTCGGCGTCGAGGTGACGGATTCTTCGTCGAGCAGGACCAGGAATGGGGCGCTTCCCTGGTCGAGACGCGACGCCAGCGACGGCGCGATAGGGGCTCCGGCGATGGCTGTCGAAGACACGAGCCAGGTCAGGGCGATGAACAGGAAGAGGCGTCGGGTAGTGATCATTTCTGACTCCCGTGGGACATCGGTCAGCGGCAGGTGGCGCCCCCGGGGCGCACCAAGGGGGGGATCTTCTGCCCCAAGATGTACCACCATCGGCCCATGGACAGAAGTGGAAGTTCCCCTGTTTTCTGGGCGCCCCCGGGGAGCGTGGACCTCCGACCGGAGGGAGCGGGCGTTTCCGGCCCCGGCGAGGCAGGCAAAGATCTGATTGCGCTGTCCAGGGCATCAGCGTCTAATTCGGTCAGGGAGGGCCCCGAGTCATGGCAGGTTTCGTCTACCCCGATGAATGTCGCTCTATCCTTTTCTCCATCGCTTCCCGCTGGCTTGCTGTCGGCATCGCGATACTGGTGTTGCTCTGTTCGGCGGCCATCGCCGCCGACGGCGATGGTGATGGTCTGGCCGATGAAGTGGATAACTGTCCGGCGATCTACAACCCCGAGCAGGAGGATGCCGATCAGGATGCCGTGGGCGATGCCTGCGATCCGTGGCCCGAGCGGGCTCTGATCATCCAGGTTCTCGGTACCCGCTACGGACTGGTGGGCGAGTCGCGGAACACCGCCTTCCAGGTGCACGATCAGCAAGGGGAGCCGGTGACGGACGCTGCCGGCGTGCGCGCCCGCTTGACTGTCGGCGGTGGGGCCGTCTTCGGTACGGTGGCCGACGAGGGCCTGGTGCTCGAGGGTGGTGGCACATCGAGTGTGCTGGTGGAGTTCGAGGCGGGGCGCCTGGTGATCGACATCGATGACTCCATCGCCGAGACGGTGGCTTTCAGTGCCGAAGACCCCGAGCGCCAGGGCGTGGCGATGCCGGTGGACTTCGTGATCGACTTCGAGGCCGACGACGGCGGCTTCGTTCACCGGGGCCGCAAGGATCCCTGGCAGTGGGGCGTGCCGACGGTCGGACCTCGCGGGGGGCACAGCGGCTCGCGCCTGTGGGCCACGGTGCTCGACGATGTCTACCCGAGTTCTTCCCGCGGGGTGCTCAAGTCTCCCGAGTGGCGCTTGCCGGTCAGTGGTGCGCCGCGCTTGCAGTACTGGTACTGGGAAGACACGGAGTTTCCCGACGACAACATTTACGCACAGCTCTCCGTGGGCCGCGGCCCCTGGGAGGATATCGCCACCCACCGCGGGCGGAATCGGCGCTGGAAGGTGCGCGCCGTCGATCTCAAGCCCTACCTGGGGCAGTCGATTCGACTGCGCTTCCGCATGCTGGCCGACGCGGGGGTCAACTACGACGGCTTCTTCCTCGACGATGTCGAACTCAGTGGCGCCGGCCAGACGTTGGAGTTTCTGCCGGCCGACGAGGATCCGGATGCCGACGGATGGAACAACCGCCGGGAACTGGAGGTCGGCACCGACCCCCGCGATGCCGATACCGACAACGACGGTGTCTTCGACGGGCTGGACAACTGCCCCCTGATACGCAACCCCGGCCAAGAGGACGTGGTCGATCCCGATGGTATCGGCGATGCCTGCGATGATCTGGACGGCGACGGGGTCAGCGATGCGCTGGACAACTGCCCCCATCACTTCAACGCCGACCAGGCGGACGCCGATGGGGATCTGCTGGGAGATACCTGCGACAACTGTCCGGCGACCGCCAATCCGGAACAGCGAGACGAGATCCATCCGGGTGGAGGTGGAGACCTCTGCGATGACCCCGATGGCGACAGCGTGGCCGATGCGCTGGACAACTGTGTCGATCTGGCCAACGCCGATCAGCTCGATGGCGATCGGGACGGTCTGGGCGATGCCTGCGACAACTGCCCCGACATCGCCAACCCCGGCCAGGAAGATCGGGTGGTTCCCGATGGCATCGGCGACGCGTGTCAGGACAGCGACGACGACGGTGTGGTCGACGGCGAGGACAACTGCCCCCTGCTGGCCAATCCCGACCAGCTCAACACCGATGGTGATCGCCTGGGAGACGTCTGCGATCCCTATCCCGAGATCCGTCTGCTGGTCCGTCCGGCGGCGCCGGAGTGGGCCGAGGCGGGCAGGTCGGCAGGAGTCGTCTGGCTGCTGGAAGACCAGCACGGAGCGCTGCGCGACGATCTGGAGGGCGTGCAGGCCACCCTGACGGTCTCCGGCGAGGCTCGTTTCGCGGATACGGCGGAAGAGGGGCTACTGCTCGACGGCGGTGGGACTCAGCGGGCGCTGGTGGAGTTCGCCGCCGGCCGGGTCACGCTGGCCGTTGAGGATGATCTTGCCGAGGATGTGCTGCTCGCGGTGGAAGACACTCAACGGATCGGTATCGAAATCCTCACTCACCGACGAGAAGACTTCGAAGTCGACGGTGGTGGGTTGAGCCATGCGAGCGACGATCCCGATGTGCCGGATCCCTGGCAGTGGGGCATCCCGACCAGCGGCCCGCAAGGCGCCGCATCGGGGCAGCGCGTGTGGGCCACCGGGTTGGATACGGATCTCGAACTTCCGGCCGCCGGTGCCCTCTATCTCGGTCCACTGGTGCCCGTCGAAGGCGCTACGCTGGACTTCCAGAGCTGGTTCTCCGGGCATCTGTGGAGCCCTGAAGGGGCTGCGCAGGTTTCGATGGATGGGGTTCACTGGACCGATCTGAAGACCTTCATGGGACGGCGGGCGGCGTGGGAGGCCCAGAGCCTGGCCCTCTCGCCCTGGGCTCTCGAGCGCGTCTGGCTGCGCTGGACTTTCGACGTTGTCGCCGGATCCCCGGTACCGGGGTGGTTCATCGACGACGTGCAGGTCGGTCCGCTGGCGACGGTGATTCGTTTCACCGAGGGCGCTGGCGATCCGGACGGAGACGGGCTGAGCAGCGGCGAGGAAATGGCTCGTGGCCTCGACCCGGAGCTGGCGGACACTGACTTCGATGGTGTCCTCGACGGTGACGACAACTGCCCGCGGACTCCCAACGCCGACCAGCTCGACCAGGTTCATCCTGGTGGTCCGGGCGACGCCTGCCAGGACGACGATGCCGACGGTGTGCCTGATCTCTCCGACAACTGTCCGGAGCGAGCCAACGCCGATCAGGTCGATCTGGACGGAGACGGGCTCGGCGACGCCTGCGACAACTGTCCCCAGGCGGTCAACGTCGATCAGCTCGACCGAGTGCATCCCGGCGGCGGCGGCGATGCCTGTGATGATCCCGACGGTGACGGTGTGGTCGATCTGCTCGACCTGTGCCCCGATCTCGCCGATCCGGCCAACGAGGATGGAGACGCCGACTTCGTCGGCGATGTCTGCGACCCCTGGCCCGATCTGGCTCTGGTCGCGGTGCCGGAGAGTTCCGGCTGGGTCGAGGCCGGCTCCGAGCAGTGGCTCTCCTGGCGCCTCGAGGATCAGTATCAGGTACTGCGGGATGATCTCGAAGGCGTGGTGCTGACTTTGACTCTCGGAGGGGAGGCTGTCTTCACCGGCAACGTCGCCGCCGGTCGTCTGCTCGACGGGGCCGGCACGTCATCGGCCCGGGTGGAGTTCATCGCCGGTCGCCTGACCATCGGCGTGCAGGACGAGCAGGTCGAGCGGGTCGTCCTGGGCGGAGTCGATACCCAGCGGGTCGGCGTGCGCGTGGAGGGTGATTGGCGAGCCACTTTCGATGCCAACGATGGAGGGCTCGAACACTCCAGCGTTCAGGGCGCCAGTGATCCATGGGAGCACGGACAGGCCCATGACGGTCCCCGGGAGGCCTACAGTGGCAGGTGGCTGTGGGGCACGAATCTCAGGGGCCCCTATCCCGCTCCGGCCCACGCCGCCTTGACGACCCGGCCCTTCCGCCTGCCAGCAGCCAGCGATGCCACGTTCAGCCTGGCCTCCTGGCTGTCGGCGGCTCCCGGTGCGGAGGCGGTGGTGGAAGTCCAGCAGGTCGATGGCCGGGGCGAGTGGGTCAGGCTCACCCAGCTCGTCATGGAGCAGGCCTGGCGTCTGGCGGAGCTGGATCTTTCCGACTACGCCGGGAAGAACCTCCGTGTCCGCTTTCGCTTCGAGAGTCCCGATTCCAGGAGCAGCTCCGGCTGGTATATCGATGATCTGGCCTTGCGGGGCGCGGATCACGTGCTGGAGTTCGTCGATCCACTGGCTGATGAAGACTCCGATGGTGTGAGCAACCGGAGCGAGATCGAGCAGGGGAGCGATCCCCGGCGCGCTGACACCGATGGCGACTCGATTCTCGATGGCGAGGACAACTGCCCGCTGGTGGCCAATTCGGATCAGGCCGATCGGGTCGTCGCCGGAGGGCCAGGGGATGCGTGCGGCGATGCCGACGGCGATGCCATCGTCGATGCCCTGGACAACTGCCCGTTTACGGCAACAGCCGATCAGATCGACAGCGATGGAGATGGTCTCGGTGATGCCTGCGATCCCTATCGCCAGATGGCTCTCTTCGCTCGACTGGGGGAGATGCCCGCCGGTGCGTGGTATCAGAGCGTGCGGCTCGCCCTGCGTCTCGAAGACGATCGTGGCGCCTTGCGTGACGATCTCGGAGGTGTGCGTCTCGAGCTGCGTCTCGACGGGCCGGCCCATTTCGAGGAGGGGGCTCGCGCCGGTCGTCTGCTCTCCGGCGGCGGGAGCCGGCGAGTGCTGGCGGAGTTCGTCGATGGACGGCTGGATCTCGGCGTTGTGGGGGAGGGGCCGGGTGAGGTGACCTTGACCGCCAACGACAGCGAGCGCATGGGAGTGAGCCTGGCCGCCGACGTGTGGCGGGACGGATTCGAGGAGCAGCCCGGGGCAACGGTGGACGGGTACGACAATACCCTGGGCAACTGGCAGCTCGGGCGTCCCGACTTCGGTCCTCCGGCTCCGTTCGAAGGCCAGAGGGTCTGGGCCACCGACCTGGACGGTCGTTACGAGGGTCAGTCCGGGAGCTACGACTCCGTGTTGCTGCTGCCCGCCCTCCAGGTGCCCGAGACCGGTCGTGTTCGGCTCGAGATGAAGAGCTGGCTGAGTTCGGAGCGCTTGCAACACTGGGCGAGCCTGCTGTTGCGCACCGCCGACGAGACTATGGACGTGCCGATGGTCTGGAGCCGTTCCGGCGATCATCCGCAGTGGGAAATGGTGGCGGTGGACCTCTCCGGGCACCATGGCCAGTGGCTGCGGGTGATGGCCGCCTTTCGGGCCGACGAGCCGCAGCCCGGCGAGGGCTGGTTCCTCGATGATCTGGCGCTGGTGCGTGATCGAGCGCAGTGGCTGCTCGTCGATCCGGATGCGGATACCGACTCGGACGGTCTGACCGATGCCGAGGAAGTGGCCATGGGGAGCGATCCTCGCAACGCCGACAGCGACAGCGACGGGCTGCTCGATGGGAGCGACAACTGTCCACTGCGGTTCAACCCGGATCAGGCCGATGAGGTCCACCTCGGTGGCGGCGGCGACGCCTGTCAGGACGTCGACGGTGACGGCGTGGTCGACGCACGTGACCTCTGCCCGGCGGTCGCCGACGGGTCGAACGGGGATCGAGACGACGACGGCGTGGGCGATGCCTGCGATCCGTGGCCGGATGCCGCGCTGACGGTGCGGGTGCTGGTGCCGCGCGTCGTTCTCGAAGGTGATCGGCAGCGGATCGTCTTCCAGCTCGAGGATGCCGAGGGCAATCTGCGCGCCGATCTGGCTGGGGTGCGGACCACCGTGGAACTCGTGGGCGATGCGCTCTTCGGTGAGCAGGCATTTGCTGGTCGCCTGCTGGCTGGTGGGGGGACCTCCCGGGTGCGGGTGGAGTTCGAAGACGCGCGTGTGGAACTCGAGCTGCGGCTCGGCGCGTCGGGGGAGGTGACTGTCGCCGGTGAAGACAGCGAGCACAATGGGGTGAGGGTTCCCACCGACCTGACGACCGGCTTCGAGGAGGGAGAAGCCGGCTTCTTCCGAGCCGACCCCGGCCGCCACGGCGAGAATACCTGGGCCTGGGGGACACCCACGGTGCCGAATGCGGGGGGCGCCCATGGTGGACAGCGGGCCTGGAATACGTCGCTCGGTCAGCCGTTCTTCGTTCGCCGACAGGCACGTCTGGTTTCTCCTGTGATGCTGGTGCCCCAGGGAACGGCTCTGCGCCTGTCGTTCGACTATCGCCTGGTAGCTGCCGGCAATCCCAGCGCCACGGTGTGGGCCGAGACGGGAGGTCGCGCGTACGGTGATCTCCTCGCCGGTTATCTGCTGAGAAATCAGGGCTGGCAGCGGCGGGAGATCGATCTGGGCGAGCGGTTCAGTGGGCCTCTGCGCCTGTCGTTCCGCTTCACCTCGATCTGGAACCCCCGCCCCGAGGATGAGTGGTCGATCGACGAGGTGGAGCTGACCGGAGCGACGACCCGCATCCAGGTCGTCGCTCCGGTCAGCTCCACCT
>JALTMS010000011.1 GCA_027001345.1 Acidobacteriota bacterium
GCGGTGGCCCGAGAAGATCCCGCCCATGAATCCAGCCCTGATCCGTAGCAGCTTTCCTCACCTGTCGCGGGCGCGGCCGCCGGGCACAGGGCGTCCAGGTCGAACCACGTCCTACGGAGCGAGGCGGTCGAGGTCGCGGATGTAGCGATCTCGGTCGAACTTGCCCGAGCCCTGGGCCACGCCACCGATTGCCAGCAGCAGCACCCGCATCACCTCATGCTCGGCGTCATGGCGCTCGCGTCCGCCTGCGACGAGCCGCTCGAGAGCCGCGGCAACTTCCGGCGGCTCACCCTGCCTGAGCTGGGCTTCGAGTACCTGGTGGAGCTGGACGTGCAGGAAGGGATTGAGGTCCTCGTCCGGCTCGCGCCCCTCCCAGAACTCGCGAAACTCCTCGTGGCGCTCGAGTTCGGCGACGACCTCCCGTTCACCGGGGGTCATCCGCTCCTTCTCGCGGCGGCGAGCCCAGACCTCACGCACCGCCCGTCGTCCGGCCTCGGCCAGACTGCGCATCGATTCGGGATTCTCGAAGGCATTCATTGTCCGACTCCTGCCGCTGCCCCCCGCCCGCCGGAGACCTCCGTCAGCGACAGACGCAGAGAGCTGGTCTCCCAGCTCCGATCTCCGGTGAGCTGGCCCCGTCCATCGGCGGAAAAGACCCAGCCCGCGTCGGGGTGCCGGCCGACCGCCTCGAGGGCCCGGGCCAGGTGTGCGGCTTCCAGGGCATCGACCAGCAGCGCCACGCCAGCACCGCTCGATCCGTGGGCCAGAGCCACCGCCGCGAAGGCCCCAGCCAGAGAACTCGCATGACCACCGGCACCCACCCGTCGGGCTTCGCTGAGCAGGGCTTCGCGGGTTCCACGGTCGACCCCCACCGTGCTCCAGAAGCGATCACTGGCCCGGCCGAGAACGACCACCCGTCCGGCCTGCTCCCAGCGAGACCGGCTCACCTCCCGATCGGAGACGACGGTGGCGCCGGGAAAGAAGGCCGCGGCGGCCAGCCGGGCGCGACTGGCCAGGCGGCGGCCCCGGGCCGATCCGACGACCACCAGATCCGCCCCCGCGCGCAGCCGCCCGAACACGGGAGGCCGGTCCTCGGGATCCACCGCCCGCAGCAGGTCCCAGCGGGGATCGACCTCGATTTCCTCGATCGGGAAGTCGGCCCGTAGCAGGATCGTCACCGACCGGCCCACCAGCCGGCCCAGACCGCTGACTTCCCGTCCGGTCGCTCCCCGCGCCACGATGGGAATCGGCAGCCGGCAAGGCAGATCCGAGACGACCTCCACCTCGAGACTGTGGCGTTCTCCCTGCTGTCGTTGCCGAACCGCCCCCACGCTCAGCCGCGGCGGTCGCTCGAGGCCCTCCCAGGACTCGACCCAGACCCGATGGGCCGGCCCCGCGGCCAGCCCCAGCAGTGTGCTCAGCACCTCGTGCCCCACCCGGCGGCCCCGGTAGCGGGCGAGAATCTCGCGCAGGGCACCGAGTACCCGCTGGCGGCCAACCAGGATCTCGAGCATGTGGAGCTGCATGGCCGGCGCCAGGGCCGCATCCGGATCCCGCCAGGGCTCGCCGGCCAGCCGCAGATACCGGCGGCGTTCGGCCCGGGCCCGGGCGGGGGGCAGGAAGAGGCCCTCGGTCCAGCGCGCCACACCGGCAATCAGACCTTCCTCCCCGGGCTCCGGATAGAGGCCGGCACCGAACCACTGGCGAATGCACAGCCGCCGCCACCAGTCGATCCGGACTTCGGCCAGCGCCCGAGACCACTGCTCGCCCGGCAGCAGCAACGCTCCGGGAAGAGCCCGGGGCGCCTCCACACCAGCGGTGGTGACCACCACCCGGGGCCAGGGGGCAGCTCCGAGCAAGCTGGACAGTTCGGCCGTCAGGTCGCGCAGCCGGGCGGCCAGCCGCCTGGCGTCGACGGGGTCGGTCCCCTTCCCGGCCCACACCTCGACCAGCGTTCCCTGGCCCGGCGCCCGGTACACCTGGCGATCGACCACCAGCAGGTCGATTCCATCGACGGGCAGCGAGGAAGCGAGCCTGAGCCCCTGCTCGGCGTTGGGCCCCGGCTCGGGCGCTCCCGACACCAGCACTTGGCTCGAGCCCGCACCCAG
>JALTMS010000012.1 GCA_027001345.1 Acidobacteriota bacterium
GTGGAGTGATGTGCCCGATCAGGTTTCGGGCCCGGCCGACAAGCGGCCCGCTCGATTCGACATCTCCCGACTCGCGCGGCCCCCGCACTTCGCGCTAGCATGAACCCCTTTTTTCTTCCCGGCGCGGGAATCGGCACCGGGTCCACCCAGGGAGAGTCCGGCATGGCCCAGGCGAAGCATCCTCGAGGTCTCTACGTCCTCTTCTTCACCGAGATGTGGGAGCGCTTCAGCTTCTACACGATGTTTGCCGTCTTCGTGCTCTACATGGACGAGGCGATGCATCTGCCCTCGGGTCAGCTACACAATACCTATGCCTTCTACAGCGGCTTCGTCTACTTCACGCCGCTGCTCGGCGGTTGGCTGGCCGATCGCTGGCTGGGCTGCCGCAAGGCGGTGCTGATCGGCGGTGGTCTGATGGCTCTCGGGCACCTCGGACTCTTCCTCGGTACCTATGCGCTGTTCTATCCGGCGTTGGTGCTACTGGTGCTGGGCAACGGCTTTTTCAAGCCCAACATCTCCACCATGGTGGGCAATCTCTATTCCCAGAACAGCCCATTGCGGGATTCGGCGTTCAACATTTTCTACATGGGTATCAACGTGGGAGCCTTCATCGCGCCGCTTTCCGCCGGCTGGCTGCACCACAACGTGGGTTTCCGCTGGGCGTTCTTCTCGGCGGCGGCGGGGATGGTGCTCTCGACGGTGATTCTGGTGGTCTTCAACCGCACGATTGCTCATGCCGACGGCAGCCGTGCACTGGAGGAGGGTGAGCGGGAAGTCGAACTCGAGCCGACGGAGGAAAGGCAGCGGATCTGGGCTCTGATGGTGGTCTTCGGCATCGTGATCATCTTCTGGACTGCTTACATGCAGTACGGCGACGTGCTGATGTTCTGGGCGCGGGACTACACCGCGCCCTTCTTCGGGCGCTGGGACGTTCCCGCCGAGTGGTACCAGTCGGTCAATCCGATCTTCATCATTCTCTTCACCCCTCTGGTGGTCTGGCTGTGGGGAGCGCTCAATCGTCGTGGTCGGGAGCCTTCCACTGGCGCGAAGATGCTCTATGGAATGATTCTCACTGCCGTGGCCTTCCTGATCATGGTGCAGGCCGCCAGGCTCAACGCGGCCAGCGGTGAGCCGGTGGGCGCCTCCTGGCTGATTTCCTTCTACGCCGTGATCACTCTGTCGGAACTCTTCCTCAGTCCAATGGGTCTGTCCTACGTCACTCGAGTCTCGCCGCCTCGTATGCGCTCGACGATGATGGGTCTGTGGTTCGTCGCTTCGGGTGTGGGGGGCTACCTTTCGGGCTTCCTGGGCCACTGGTGGGAATCCCTGCCCCATGCCACCTACTTCCTGGTCACCGTCGCCGCCAGCCTGGTGGCGGTGGTGCTGATGGCGCTGAGCATCAAGACCATCAATCACGCCGAAGCGGCGTCCGAAAAGTCGGTGTAGCGCGAGCATCGGAAGAGCAGAGCGTTCCTCCTCCCGGCGTTCTCTTCGCGGGAGGCGGAATCCACGGGCTCCGGGACCGAAGGGCGGTTCTGGGTGGATCCCGAGGTCCTTTTCGCGAGGGGGTCAGACCCTGTGAGAGTTGCCCATTTCATTCTCTTCGTGACGGACCAGGAGGCGAGCACGCACTTCTATGCGGCGGCGCTCGACCGGTCTCCACGCCTCCACGTGCCGGGCATGAGCGAATTCGACATGCCCGGCGGGGCGGTGCTCGGCCTGATGCCCGCCGCCGGTATCCGCCGGTTGCTCGGTGAGGCGCTGCCCGATCCCGCTGCGGCACCGGGCATTCCTCGTTCGGAGCTGTACCTGCTGGTCGACGACGCCGCGGCCTGCCTGGCCCGAGCCGAGGCCGCCGGAGCGCGGGTCATCAGCCCGGTCATGTCGCGGGATTGGGGGCACGAGGCGGGCTACGCCCTCGATCTCGACGGGCATCTGCTGGCCTTCGCCCAGCTCGGGCGAGGGAGCTGACGCTGCGCTCGCGCTCCGCGACGGGTGCGCCGGCCCGGTTCAGCGGGGCAGGGCGTCGAGGTCGTCGGGGGTGTTGACGTTGCGCCAAGCGCCGCGCAGGGATTCGGAGGGCGTGGGGGCGGCGATCTTGGGG
>JALTMS010000013.1 GCA_027001345.1 Acidobacteriota bacterium
TCCCGACGGGTATCCCCCTGCGCTACGAACTCGACCGTGACCTGAGGGTGATCCGCAAGGGCTACCTCGGCGACCCCGAGGAAGCTCGTCGCAAGGCGGAGGCCGTGGCCCGACAGGCGAGCACGAGCGGCTGACGACCTCGCCGATGAGCCGACGGCTCCCGCGCTGTGCCGCCCTGCTCGGAAGCGGTGCCCTGGCCGGTGCGACGCTGGGTGGGCTGGCCCTGTGGTGCGCGTGGTTCCCCGCCCGGTTCCCCGCGTGGCTCCACGTCGACGGCGACGCGGCGGCCATGGCCTCGCTCGTCTGGACGGCCTGGACCACGGCCCTCGTGCTGGGTGCCGGATGTCTGCTGACCGGCCCCCTGTCGCGACTGCCTCGGCTCCGCCGGCTCCCTTCCCCGAACCTGTGGCCGGCCATGCTGGGCGCGGGCCTGTGGGCCTGGAGCACCCTGGAGACCGTCGTCCACAACGACGGGGTGGTCGCCCTGCCGGGTTACGCCACCTGGGGCCCTCCGAGCCACTGGCTCGTGCCCTTGGCCACCGCCCTGCTCGGATGGCCGCTCGGAGCGCTGTGGCGACGTCGGCCGGCCTGGGCGGGCCTGCTGCTGGGCCTGCTCGCCGCCGCCCTGGCCGCCTTCGTCCTGGTCGGCCCCCTCGGTGCCACGTACCGGGACCTGCTGGGACACCTCTGGCTGGGCGCAACGGTGCTGCTCGGCCTGGCCATCGAGGGCCTCGCCCGGCTTCGGAGCGCCCGGCCGCTACGGCACCTCTCGGCCGTGGCCCTGGGGCTCTCTCTCGGTGTGGCGCTCCCCGTCGGCGCCTTCTCGGTCCCCACGCGCCTGCTGCTCCAGCGCTTCGCCGAACCGGTGGGAAGCTGGTTCGACGCCGTCCCGCCCTCGGCCTGGCTGCACCGGGACCTGCTGCCGGCCGACCAGCGCCCCGTCGAGCCGGGCGAAGCCGAGGCCTTCACCCGGGAGCTGACCGACCCGGCACGCCTTCGGGGCGGCGAGGCGCTCGGCCGACACGTGATCCTCATCGTCCTCGAGTCGACCCGAGCCGACCTCTGGGGTGATCCGGCCGTCACGCCCCGCTTCGCGAAGCTGCGGAAGCGCGGAACCTGGGCTCGCCGAGCCGTCGCCCAGTACCCGGCGACCCCCCTCGCCTACGGCGCCATCTTCACCTCGCAGCCGCCTTCGGTGCTCGCCCGCTCGGCCTACTGGGCCCGGCACCGCCTGTTCGACGAGCTGCGCCCACGCTTCGACGCGATGTTCCTGAGCAAGCCCCGGAACCAGTGGTTCTCCCGGTCGGCCATCACCTCGTTCTTCCTGCCTCCCGGGGCCAACGTACGGCGCCACCCCAACAGTGCGGTGGCCCTCCGCGCGCTGCGTCGCCGCATCGAGTCCCTGAAAAAGGACGAGCGCCTCTTCGCCTGGGTCCATCTGTACGAGCCGCACGCCCCATATCGACCGCCGCCGCCCTTCGTGCCCGAGCAGCGTTCCCTCCGGAAGCGCTACGAGGGGGAGCTGCGCTATATGGATCGGCATCTCGGCGAGTTCCTCGACTGGTTCTCGGCACGGCCCATGGCGAAGGAGACACTGGTCGTGGTCGTCGGGGACCACGGCGAGGGGCTGGGCGAAAAGATCCTGGGCGCCCGGTTCACCGGACACCACGTCCACGTCCACTCCGTCGTCTCGCTGACCCCCATGTACCTGCAGGGGCCCGGCGTGCCCGCCGGCCGGGTGGTCGAGGAGCCCCTGCTCCAGCAGCTCGACGTGATGCCCACGATCTTCGACTTCCTCGGCGTGGACCTGCCCGCGCGCCTCCTGCCACAAGGCGACTCGGTGCTGCGTCTGCTGCGGAACCCCAGGAGGCGCC
This sequence comes from Acidobacteriota bacterium, assembly GCA_027001345.1. GTDB lineage: Bacteria > Acidobacteriota > Polarisedimenticolia > J045 > J045 > JALTMS01. Next base: position 1,875 of record JALTMS010000013.1, read on the forward strand.
CCCTCGTGACGGAGGCCTTCAACGTGCGGGGCAGCACCTTCTTCGCCTTCGTCGAAGGGGCGCGGCGGCTCCGTCCCGATACCTTGCGGGAGCGCTTCCGGCGCATCGCCGAGGACTTCGGACGACGCTATGCGCCAAAGATCGCCCTGCAGCTCGGCTGGGAGAAGCTGGTACAGGACCGCATCCTCCGCCGTGCCGCCTACTACGACCTGCGCAACGACCCGATGG
>JALTMS010000014.1 GCA_027001345.1 Acidobacteriota bacterium
CCCTCAACGAGTACCGAACTGTTCCTCGCGGTGGCCGGTGGGTGGCCGAGCCCCCGGGCAATGAAAGCCGGCTGGCAAGAGGAAGACACCTGGTGGCTGGTGGGTCGCGGACCACGGGCCGCCGTCCGCCTCGGCCGCGCCGACGCTGAGGGAGAGCCCTTGCCGGTCAGGGAGATCGTGCACTTCGAGGCTTCCGGCGCCTCTGCCGAGGCGCTGCTCGGCAATCTTTCCGGGGCTCTCGGTCGATCGCTGCTCGTCCACCTGCCGAGCGAGGACGGCTCCGATTTCGGTACTCCGGTCAGGATCCACCACGCCCTGCTGCCCTGGCCCCGCTCCACCGCCCCCGCCTGCTGAATCACGGCAGGGTCGGGTCGAGCCCCTCGAGCAAGACGAACGGCGAGCGGCGGGCAGCATCCGGATCGCTCGAGAGCAGATCGCGCCGTGCCTCGAGCAGGGCCCGGGCCGGGCTCGCCCCGGAGGCCAGGGCGCGGTGGAAGGCCACCATCAGCCGCGCGGTGGAGCGATCGGCCACCGGCCAGAGGCTGACCACCACCCCCCGGGCGCCGGCCTCGAGAAAGGCCCGACCGAGACCGATCACCCCCTCACCGGGAACCACTTCCCCTTCTCCCGTGCGACAGGCCGAAAGCACCACCAGGGCATCGGTCAGTGCCATGGCTCTTATGCGTTCGAGCCCGAGGCGCTGCCCCGGCCCGAGGATGATGCCGCAGCGCTGGGGATTGCGAGTCGAGGCCGTGGCGTGGGTGGCGAAGTGGAGCGTACGAAAACTCGCCAGGGGCAGAGCTTCGAGACGATCGAAGGTCAGATCGTCCTCGGCCAGCAGCCGGGCCCGGCTCCCCCACAGCCCGGCCAGGTGGGACAGCTCCCAGGCCGCCCAGGGCAGATCCGGCCGGCCACTGTTCCCGAAACGGCTGCGTCCGGCCAGCAGCACCGGCGCGGGCTCGAGAGCCGCAGTGGCCGGGGACGGCAGTCCCAGAGCCGGTAGCAGGGAGAGTTCCTTCTCCAGACCCAGGGGCTCGTCATCGGCGGCTCCGGGCAGGGGCAGGGCACCGAAGGGCAGCAGGGCCAGTTCCCGGTCGGGAACGATCAGCAGGCGACGGCACTCGGCCAGGTGACGGCGCAGCGGCGCCAACAGCAGCCGGGAGAGGACGGCGGCCTGTTCTGCCCCGCCACCTTCCACCAGTGCGCTGCGAACTTCCTTCACCAGGCCCCGCACCTCCCCGTGACCGCCGACCCGCAGCAGTTCCGCCTCCTTCCGGCGCAGCACCAGCGCCACGCCTTGCTCCTCTCCGAGCAGGTAGGCCACCACCGCCGTATCCGCCGGCAGCCGTCGCTGGAAGGCGGCGAGGCGCTCGGCGGGTGGTGACGGCGGCGGCGCCCCGTGCCGGGCTGCCCCCTGGCGCCGCAGCAGGTCGTAGACCGCCGCCACCGGGCCCGGAGCCGCATTCGCTGGACCCGTCCCCAGCCAGGCCAGAGCCAGATCGGCCCAGGGCTCGAAGCGCTCGCGCAGGAAGCGCAGGCCCTCTCCGCCCGGGTCGAGGGAACCCCGCTGGCTTTCGAGCAGCGCCACGGCCCGCTGGAAGGAGTCGCGAGCCTCCACGACCTGGCCGAGGGCGATCCGGGCCCGCGCGATGCCCGCTCGCGCGGCCTCGAGGTCGGCTTCGAGGGCGGCCTGGTTGAAGCGCGCTTCGTCATAGGCCTGTTTCGAGATGCTGTCGGAGCCGAGGAGCGACTCGCTGCGATTCGTCGTGAGCCGAGCCAATTCGAGGCGAGCCGCACTGGCGGCCTCCCGGGCCTGGAGTTCCCGGATCTCGGCGCGCAGGTCGCGGGTCTCGAGAGCGCCGAGCAATTCACCCTCCTCGACGCGATCCCCCTCGTCCACACGGAGTTCGACCACTCGTCCGGGACGGTCGAATCCGAGATCACTGCTGCGCGAACTCGTGACCCGCCCCGCGTAGGACTCTCGCACGGCATAACGTGGCTGCTCGCGGACCGCGATGGTTTCGACAACGAGGGTCGATGGAACCGAGGATGTCGCGTCGCTCACGTCTCCCGAGCAACCCCATGCCGCTGCCATCACGCC
>JALTMS010000015.1 GCA_027001345.1 Acidobacteriota bacterium
CCCACCTTCTCGCACAGGGCGGCCATCTCGTTGATGTAGGAGATCTTCACCGCCAGGAAGGCGTTGGAGGCGTACTTGATCAGCTCCGAGGTGCGACGGGAGGTATGGAGGATCGGGGTCTGGATCAAGTAGAGCGGGCGGTAGAGGTCTTCCAGGATCGCCCGCGCCTGCTCCTCCTCGGTGCCGATCACGACCCGGTTGGGACGCATGAAGTCCTCGAGGGCCGCGCCTTCCCGCAGAAACTCGGGGTTGGAGGCCACCGAGAAGGGATGGCCGCCTCCACTGCGCTCGGCGATCAGCGCCTCGACCTTGTCACCGGTGCCCACCGGCACGGTGGACTTGATCACGATCACCTTGTAGCCGTTGATCGCCTGGGCGATGGAACCCGCCACGGTCAGCACCGAGGAGAGATCCGCCCGGCCGTGGGGATCCTGGGGAGTGCCCACGCAGATGAAGAGCACCAGGTTGTCGCGCACCGCCTCCTCGAGGTCGGTGGAAAAGCGCAACCGGCCGGCAGCGGTGTTGCGGGCCACGAGCTGTTCGAGACCCGGTTCGTAGATCGGCACCTTGCCGGACTGCAGGGACTCGACCTTCGCCGCATCGCTGTCGATACAGGTGACGGTGGTGCCAAACTCGGCGAAGCAGGCTCCGGAGACAAGCCCCACGTAGCCCGTGCCGATGACGGCAATGTTCATCTCTCAGTGGCCTCCCTGCTCGATGGTTTCAGGCTGTCTGCTGCCGATACCAGCGGACGAATCGCTCGATCCCTTCCTCGATGGGAACCTGCGGATCGTACCCCAACTCCTGCCGGGCGCGCGAGACATCGGCCCAGGTGCGAGGCACGTCGCCCGGCTGCAGCGGCTGGCGCTCGATATGGGGCTCGCGGCCGAGGGCGCGGCCGATCAGATCGATCAACTCGGCCAGGGAGGTGGTGGCCGACTCCCCCAGGTTGTAGACCCGGCAGCCCCGGGCCCGGTCGATGGCGGCCAGCACACCGACGACGATGTCGTCGATGTAGGTGTAGTCCCTCTGGCTGCTGCCATCACCAAACATCGGCACGGGCCGGCCCCGATCGATCAGCCGGGTGAACTTGTGGATGGCCATCTCCGGCCGCTGGCGAGGACCGTAGACGGTGAAGAAGCGCAGCCCGATGGTGTCCATGCCGTAGAGGTGGTGGAAGGCGTGGGCGATGACCTCGGTGGCCTTCTTCGTCGCGGCGTAGGGCGAGACGGGGTGGTCGACAGGATCGTCCTCGGAGAACGGGACCTTTTCGTTGCCTCCGTAGACCGACGACGAAGAGGCGTAGATCACGCGCCCGATGCCCGCCTGGCGGGCGGCCTCGAGCAGCACCGTGGTGCCGCGCACATTGACGTCGGCGTAGAGTTCCGGCTGCTCGAGGGAGGGCCGCACGCCGGCACGGGCGGCGAGGTGGACCACCGCGTCGATCGGCTCTCCGGACATCAGACCGGCGAGCAAGTGGCGATCGCGGATATCCCCTTCCACCATGTGGAAGGCTTCGTGTCCCTCCCAGCGGCGCAGGTTGTCCCGCTTGACGGCGGGGTCGTAGAAGTCGTCGAAGTTGTCCAGGCCCAGCACCCGGTCACCACGCTCGATCAGTCGATCGGTGACGTGGGAGCCGATGAAACCCGCTGCACCCGTGACCAGGTAGGTGCCTGCCACGGACCCTCCTAGAGGCGCACCACCTTGGCCTTCTCACTGACGGCCCGGGTGGCGTTGCGCGTGTCGAAGATCAGGCTCGCCTCACGGCAGACCATGTCGTAATCGACGTTCTTGTGATCGGTCAGGATCAACACCGCATCTTGCTCGCGCAACACCGCCGCGTCGAGGCCCACCGAAGGGATCGGCGTACCCGATACCGAGAAGGCCGCCACGTAGGGGTCGTGAAAGCTCAGTTCGGCGCCCCGTTGCAGCAGCAGGTGGAGTACGTCCTCCGCCGGCGACTCCCGAGTGTCGGCACAGTCGCGCTTGTAGGCCACGCCGAGGACGAGAATCTTCGAGCCCTTGATCGGCTTGCGCACCTCGTTGAGGAGCTGAGCGAGGCGATCGACCACGTGGGCTGGCATCGAGCGGTTGATCTCGGAGGCCAGGTCGATGAAACGCGTGAAGTAGTTCAGCGAGCGCAGCTTCCAGCTCAAGTAGTGGGGATCGATGGGAATGCAGTGACCGCCGAGGCCGGGTCCCGGGTAGAAGGCCATGTAGCCGAAGGGCTTGGTGGCCGCCGCGTCGATGATCTCCCAGACATCGAGGCCGAGCTTCTCGCAGATCACCGCCACCTCGTTGACCAGGCCGATATTGATCAGGCGGAAGGTGTTCTCGAGCAGCTTGACCATTTCCGCCGCCCGGGCCGAGGAGACCACGTGGACGGAGGGGATGGCGGTGCGATAGAGCGCCTCGGCCACCTCCCGGCAGCCTGCGGTGGTGCCGCCGACGACCTTGGGGGTGTTCTCGGTCTTGTACTGGGGATTCGACGGATCGACCCGCTCGGGGGAGAAGGCGAGGAAGAAGCCCTCGCCGACCTTCAGGCCGCTCTCCTCGAGCAGCGGCAGGATCACCTCCTCGGTGGTACCCGGATAGGTCGTCGACTCGAGCACCACGAGCTGACCGACCCGCAAGCGCTGGGCGATCTCCTTGGCGGAGGAGACGACGTAGGAGATGTCCGGGTCGAGGGTCTTGCGCAGTGGGGTGGGCACGCAGATCAGCACGGCGTCCATCTCGGCCAGCCCGTCGAAGTTGCAGCTCGCGTGGAGCCGACCGGCCTCCACCTGGGCGCGCACCTGCTCGTCGGTCAGGTCACCGATGTAGGTCCGCCCGGACCGAATCGTCTCGATCTTCCTCGGATCCACGTCGAATCCATGGACCTCGAGCCCTGAGCGGGAAAAGACCTCGGCCAGGGGCAGGCCCACGTATCCCAGGCCCACCACGCCGACCCGGGCCGTCTTGTTGGCAATTTTCTCGAGCAACGCATTTTTCATCGCCGCCATCGTCTCCGACTGAGTCATGGCATCGCCTCCGCCGCCTCCACAGCAGCCCTCTCCCCGTCGACTTCCTCGCCGGGGAACGGAGGCCAATATGTCGTCTGGGGCTCGCTCAGGCCAGCTCCATCCCGTACTTCTTCCCGGCTCTGGCGCTTTTCGGCCTTTTTCTTTTCTTTCTCCCCCCGGCGGTGATAGCGGCGGATCAGCCAGGAGGCCATGCGGCTCGAGCGGACGCCGGTCATCAGCGTCTGGGCCTCGTCGTAGAGCCCGCGGTCGTTGACCAGCAGGCCGAGAGTCCCCTCCCCTTCGTCGATCTTGCGAGTGATCGATGCCAGCCGGGCCAGGGTCTCGTCCAGATTGGCCGAGACGCGCTCGGCCAGGCCCTCGTCTCGCAGCAGGACCCCCGCCAGACCCTCCCCGTTCTCCAGGCTCTCGGCCACCGAGGCCAGAGCGTGCCCGAGCTGTCGCAGATCCGAGGCCAGCGCCTCGCCCTCGGTGCCGGTGCTCAGCCGGCCGATCAGCCCCTCGCCCCGTTCGATCCGCTCGGCCACTGCGGCGATGCCGGAGGTGGCGGCCTTGAGGTCGGCGGCAACCTCGTCGGCGAAGTCCTGGTCGGCCACCATCCGGCCCATCAACCCCTCACCGTGGTTGATCCGGGCCAGCAGAGCCTCGGTGGCATCGAGAGCCTTCTGCAGCGACTCGAGCCCCTGGGTACCGAACTCCGGATCGACGATGGCCTTTCCCAGCAGGCCCTCTCCCCGGCGGATCGCGCCGAGAATCTCGCTCAGATCGCTGGTGGCCAGCTCGAGGGTCGAAGCGATGGTGCGTCCCTGCTCGAGGATCGCCTGCTGCACCGCGGGCGGGATGAAAGCCCCGTCGCCGAGCTGGCTCTTTCCAGGATCGCCCGGCGAGAGATCGACGGATTTCTCGTTGGCCACGAACTGCAAGATCACCAGCGAAGCCTCAGTGCCCTCCCGAACCCGAGCCGCGTAGCTCTTGTCCACGCTGAGGAAGACCTCGATGCCCTCGGATTCCGGCTGTGTGGGCAGCACGATGCGTGAAACCGTCCCCACCCGGACGCCGGCGATGGTCACCGGCGAGCCGACCCGCAGGCCGGAGGCGTCGGGAAAGTTGGTTCGATAGGTCACCTTGGCGGCGAAGAGATGGGTTTCCTGTCCGACGACGAGCACGGCGCCCATGAAAATCGCCAAACCCAGGATCACGATCAAGCCGACAGCCAGGCTACGCATCGCTCCGTCCCTCCTCCAGGCTGCGGCCTGCGATGAAGGCCGCGAGCACTGGATCGTCGGTCTCCCGTGCCTGCCGCACGGTGCCGAGAAAGCGGATCCTTCCCTGATAGAGGAAGGCTATGCGGTCTCCCACTCGGAAGGCCGACTGAATGTCGTGGGTCACCACGACGGAAGTGACTCCCAGTCGCTGCTGCATCGATCGGATCAGGTCGTTGATCGTGTTGGCGGTGACCGGATCGAGACCGGTGGTCGGTTCATCGTAGAGAATCGCTCGGGGCTCGACGGCGATCGCGCGGGCCAGCGCCACGCGCTTTTGCATGCCGCCGGACAGGGCGTCGGGCATCTGCCCGGCCACATCCTCGTCAAGGTCGACCAGCGCCAGAACCTCCGGAATGCGGGCAGCGACCTCTTGCTCACTCCAGCGAGCCTCCCGCAGGGGAAAGGCAATGTTGTCGTAGACATTCATCGAATCGAAGAGAGCGCCGCCCTGGAAGAGGTAACCCACCTTGCGGCGCACCTCCACGAGCTGGCTCTCGCGCAGGGTGTGGACCCGCTGGCCATCGACCAGCACCTCACCCCTGTCCGGGCGAATCAGGCCGATGATGTGGCGTAGACTGACCGACTTGCCCGTACCGGAGCCGCCAAGAATGACCAGCGTCTCGCCGGGAAAGACGTTGAGCGAGAAGTCGTCGAGGATCACCTTTTCGCCGAAACGCTTGTGGATACCGTGCAGGCAGATGAAGGCCTGGCGGCCCTGCCCATCGACGCAGGAAAAATTCTCGGTGCCGTGAGTCTGGGGCTCTACCATGACGCCCCTCCGAAAGCCGACTGGAGCACCAGAAAGAGCTTGGCCAGGAAGAAGTTGCTGGTGAAGATCGCGATCGAAGCGGCGACCACCGTGTTGGTCGTCGCCCGGCCGACACCCGACGCCCCGCCCCGGGTGTTCAGGCCGTTGTAGCAGGCGATGATACCGATGAAGAAGGCAAAGAAAAAGGTCTTGCCGACGCCGGAGAGCAGGTCTCCGAGAACCAGGAACTCCCGCACCTTGGACCAGTAGTAGCCCGCTCCCTGCTCGATCTCCGCAACGGCCACGTACATCCCGCCGAGGATGCCCAGCAGGTCGCCGATCATGGTCAGGATGGGCACCATCACCATCAGCGCCGCGAGCCGGGGCAAGACGAGCTTTTTCACCGGACTGGCGCCCAGGGCTCGCAGAGCGTCGATCTGCTCGGTGACATTCATCGAGCCGAGTTCCGCGGTGATCCCCGCTCCGACCCTGGCGGCAAACATCACGGCGGTGAGCACGGGACCGAGTTCCTTGATCAGAGTGACGGCGACGAAGCTGCCCACGTAGAGCTTGGCACCGTATGCGGCGAGGGTGTAGGACACTTGCAGCGCCATCACCGCGCCGGTAAAGGCGATGGTCAGGCCGACGAGGGGCATCGACCGCACACCGAGGCGGAACATCTGCTCGCTGATCAGCGCCCATTCGAAGGGGCGGCGCAGCAGCTCGCGCAGACAGGCGCCGGTCAGCACCGTCACGTCACCCACCGCGCGGATCAGGCCGGCCAGGAAAGACATCCGCGGCTCCTCACTCCTCCCCGGCATTCGGGGAGAGAGGAGTCTCCCATCGACCGAGCGCGTTGACCAGTGACCCCGCCGCCCGGCGCAGCAGGAAGAAGTGGATCAGCGCCAGGCTGCCGTCGAGAGCCGCAATCAGCGCGAAGACGGGGTCGGCGCGGCCGGTGGCGACATCCGCAGCAAACAGGGCGCAGCCGGCGAAGCGCAGCCAGGTGGCCACCACCGCCACCGGCGCCAGACGCTGCGGCTGACGAAAAATCAACAGGTAGATGCCGCCGAGAGCAACGAGAAACAGGCCGTTGAGATCGAGGTAGACCGCCGGATCGACCAGCGTGACACCCAGCAACCCCGCCGCGGGGCCCGGCACGAGCAGGACCGCCAGACCGAAACCCAGGTCGAGCAGGGCTCCCGCCAGGAAGGACCGGCCCAGCCAGCGCCACCAGCGCCCTCTATTCGGGGTCGTCATGGCGGCAACCTTACCGCTTTGCAAAGCTGCGGGAAAGCCCGGTTGTGCGCGCGCCACCGTCTCGGGACAGAACTCGGGCCGGACCGCGTCGCGCGGCAGCGGATGGGCGAGAAACCTCCCCGCTTCCAGAGGGCCGCGATCCACCCGCGGCAACAGTCCCCTCGGAGTCGCATGCCGACCGCGCACGGGGCGCTCCCCCAGCGCGGGTTTGACCCGCGCGCGACGGTTCGCAACGCGCAGGGCCTCCAGCATGTGCCGGCTGAAAGCGAAGACTGCCGCGCTCACCGCACTCGGCGAGCCGCGTAGCTCACGCAGGAAAGCACCAGTCCACAGATGCGGACTCGGATCCTGGCAGGTAGAACCGCCCTTGCCGCCCGCGGAGGCTACCAGCAAGAGGACCCACAGGTCTGGCTAACCATGGAACGCCGCTCAAGTGTCGCTCAGCTGGGTGCCGCCAGCTCGGGCCGCAGGGCAGGGCGCCGAGCTTCGGCAGGAATCAACACGCCCAAGAACTCCCTGGCCTCGGGCATGCGGCGATCGACCCGTGGCAGCATCCTCCGAAGGCTCGCCTGGCGATGCCGCGCCATCGAAGGATCGACCTGCTCTTCGATTTTCCACAGGCTGAAGAAGTGGCGGAAGAGATCGGCCTTGCTGTCCGTTCGGCGCGCCGAAGCTATGGCCTGCCCGAAGTGCCGACGCGCATCTGCGATCCTGTCCTGTCGCAAGGCCATTCTCCCGAGAATCCCTTCGCATGCACTCACAACGCTCTCGAGCTCGCGCCGACGTGCCTCGGCCCGGCAACGCGTGGCAATCTCGATCCCGGAGTTTTCGTAACCGTTTATGAAAAGACAGTGGCCGAGGCTCAAGCGGACCTGGAGAGCTTGCACCTCGAACCCCGCGTCCTCGTAAGCGGTCCGTGCACGTTCGAAGAACGGAAGCGCCTCCGCATAGCATCCCTGATCATAGAGAGTCCGACCTGCCGTTGCGTGAACCATTGCTCTGATACTCGGCGGAGTATCACCCATCTGGCTCTCAGCGTAGTCGAGGTGGAGACGTGTGCTGAAGAAGTCGCCCGCGTCCCTGTCGGTAGTTGCCCGCTGCGCAGCAGCATGGATTCGGTGATCTCGCGATACGTGCTCCATGGCGAGTACCCGATCGAGAGACATCCGGCTGAGATGGAAACGCCAGAGCCTTCTCTGACAGTCCGCCGCGAGCAGCATGACACCGGCAATGATGTCACCTTCGCGTTCTCCATTGCTCAGTAGAACCCGTTCTCCCGCAAGGAAAAAATCAAGAGCCCGAACCGTACGCCCTTGCAGAAGCAGGGTTCGCCCCCTGGCAACAAGGTCTTCGTAGCCCCTATTCCGCTCGACAACCTCTGATTGCTTGCTCGCACAAGCCATGACTTCGTCAACCTGGTACATCGGCATTCCCAGCAAGCGGAAAGCCGCTCTGGCAACGTCGATTCGCAGCATGCTTCGGCCGACTTCCACTCTCTGAAGCGTGGCCTCGCTCACCTCCAGATCGTGCTCAGCGAGCAACTCTGAAAGCTCCCGCAGGGTCATCCCCCGAGCCCGCCGCAGATCGCCCAGCAGACCCCCCAGCGCTTTGGCTACACGTTTCCCCATAGAGCCTCCTCCTTCTCGTCTCTGTTCTACCCCCAGCAAGTGGCGGGTGGAAACCGAGACTGTGGCTCTCGGCCAACCACGTTGCATGGATAGGAAAGCGCGAGTCCACGGCTGTGGACTCGCGCACGAAAAGACGTCGGTCAGGTCAGGGCTGAATGTTGCGGCGGATCAGGGTGCGGGCGGTTTCGCGGGCCCAGTACTCGCTCTCGCCAGCACCGGGATCCCACGAGTAGCTCTGAGTTTGCTCGGGACTCCAGGTGTCGGTCTGCGGATCGTAGACCCGGTAGGCCAGCATGCCATCGGCGGTGACCCAGTCGACCCAGACCGTCGTCCCCCGCTGGTGCGCCACCACGTCGATATCGCCATCGCCGCCGGGTCCCGTGTAGCTCGTCGTGGCCAGCACCTCGGGCTGCCAGGTGCCCTCCCGCGTAGAAACCACCACCTCGCGCACGCCCGAACCCTCCCGCTGGTAGGCCACGCGCACCAGCCCGGACACCGCCACCACCCCGGGCCGAGAGCCGTCCTCGACCACCTGAGTCACCCGCTCTTCGGGAGCCCAGTCACCTCCATCTGCGAAACGCTCGAGCAACCACACC
>JALTMS010000016.1 GCA_027001345.1 Acidobacteriota bacterium
CCCCGGAACAGCCCCACTCCCCGGCGCAGGCCGCGCATGGCGCTCGAGCCTTCGGCCAGCAGGCGGCCTCCATCGATGGCGGCGCCGAGGGCGGCGGTGCCGCTCAGGGCGAGAAAACGGCGGCGATCGACAAGCACCATCATCTCCCTCAGAACGAGTCGGCCAGCAGCCAGCTCATCAGCGTGAAGGCCGCGAGCGAGCGCCGAAACTCACTCTCATCGACCTTGTCCAGGGTGTCGGCGGCGGAGTGGTGATAATCGAAGTAGTGGGTCGAATCGACCCGCAGACCGAGGCCCGGTACACCTTTGCCGACGATCGGTCCGATGTCGGCTCCCGCGCCCCCGCGGGTCATTTCGAGTTTGCCCAGCGGAGCGAAGAGGGACATCAGGGCCTCGAGGCGGGCGGCGTCTTCGTCGCCGCCGGAGAAGCTGAAGCCCGTGGGGGCGAAGCCTCCGGTGTCGGCCTCGAGAGCCGCGACGTGACGGTCCAGCTCGGCCCGGTGATCTGCGAGGTAGGTCTTGCCGCCATCGTTACCCTTTTCTTCATTGGTGAAGAGCACCACTCGCAGAGTGCGGCGGGGGACCAGTCCGGCCTGGCGGATCAGCCGCAGGGCTTCGATGGCATAGATCACTCCCGCACCGTCGTCGTGGGCTCCCTGGCCGACGTCCCAGCTATCGATGTGGGCGCCGATCACCACGATCTCGTCGGGTTTTTCTCGGCCCGGCAGCTCGCCGATCACGTTGGCCGAGGGCTGGTCGGGCACCTCCCGCGCCTCCATCTCGAGGCGCACGCGGATCGTCTGCCCGCGGTCGGCCAGACGATGCAGGCTGGCGGCGTCCTCGATGGTGATCGCAGCGGCGGGGATGCGGGGCAGATCCTCGACATAGGGCTTCATGGCGCCGGTGTGGGGTGTGCCCAGGCTGCGGGTGGTCACCGACCGGACCAGTACCGCGACCGCTCCGAGTCGGGCGGCCCGTTCGGCTCCCTTGGTGCGGTACTGCACCGCCTCGCCGTAGGCGCCGAACATCACCGACTGCTCCTTCATCGGGAAATCGTAGAGCACGATCTTGTCGCGTACCGCCTCACCTCTGCGCTCGAGGTCCTCGAAACTCGAGACGACCACCACCTCCGCCTCGATGCCACCCGGGGGCGTTCCCACGCTGCGACCGAGACCGAGCAGGGGCAGGTTGCGAGGTCCGGGCTCGAGCAGGGTCAGGCGCTCGGCTCCGCGGATCCACGCGGTGACGGTCACCGGCTCGAGGCGAACGTTCTCGGCACCGTCGGCCCTCAGCGTGTCAGCCGCCCAGTGAAGGGCCCCCTCGAGAGCCTTGCTGCCCGCGGAGCGGCCGCCGAAGCGGTCGCAGAGTTCGGCCAGGCGTTGATAGGCGGTGGTGTCTTCGAGGGCCGCAGCGATCAGGCGTTTGGCTGCCATGGTGTCCTCGTCGTGGTCGGAAGGGGCGAGTCGCCCGTCGCCACCGCAGGCCGCGACGAGGAGCAGGGCCAGCGCCAGCATTCCGGCCGCCGCAAAAGGGAAGAAGGGTGAGGCTTTCGTCATCGACGTCTCCTCGGCAACGGGGAGGCGCATTCAGCGCCAGGCCTTGGGCAGTTCCAGGTGTAGCCGTCCGCCCCGTTGGTAGCCAGCGCCGATTATCTGCCCTGCAGCCCGCAAAGCCACCTGGCCGGTGGGGGTGTCCGGTGGGGCGTCCCGCTCCTGCTCTTCGAGGAGTGCCAGCGCCTGCTCCCACTCCATTTCCACCACGCGGTCGGAGAGATGCCCGTCGAGGCCGCGCAGCAGACCGTTGGGCAGTCGGGGCCCACGAGGGGTACGCCGCAGGGCTCTCAGGCCCGGGGCGACGATCTCGAGACGGGCGATGTCCACGTCGGCTCCCTGGGGACAGCTACGGGCGAGGATCCACAGGTCCTTACCCCGGGGGATGACATGGTAGGCATCGAGCACGTCACGATCCACGCCGTAGGGCTGCAAGGCAGCGCGCAACTCGTTGGCCGAGGCCGCGTCACCCTCCGGTTCGGTACGGGGTCGGTCGTCCCGGCGGCTGCCCGAGGTGTAACGGCCGGAGTCGGGGTCCTTGCGCAGCAGGCAGAGGAAAAAGCCCCATGAACCCGTCTGGTGCGGATAGCAGCGGCGAGCGCGCACCAGGTCCGGGTGGAAACTCACCTCGCCCCAGCGCTCGAGGCCTGGGCTGCCGGGAAGAGCCTCGGGCAAGGCTTCGATGCGCATATCGTCGCGTCGGGCCAGCAGATCGCTGATCACGCTCTCGTTTTCTTCCGGTGCATAGCTGCACGTGGAATAGACCATGCGCCCGCCGGGTGCGAGCAGATCCGCTGCGCGGCTGATCAGGCGGCGTTGGAGGCCTCGCGCCCGCAGCAGCCCCCGTTCTTCACTCGGCTCGTAACGCGGGCGGCCGACGCGAAAGATGCCCTCGCCGGTGCAGGGTGCGTCAAGCAGGATCGCGTCGAAAGGGGCCGCCGCGGGAAAGCCGTTGCCGTCCTGCTGGACGGTGATCACCGACGCCAGGCCCATGCGAGACAGGCTCTGGACCAGCACTCCCGCCCGCGAAGCGGAGGGGTCGCCGGCAAGGATTCTCGCCCGGTCGCCCGCCAGGCTGGCCAGCATCACTGTCTTGCCACCGGGGGCCGCGCAGAGATCGAGGATCCGCTCGCCGGGTTGCGGGTCGAGAACGCGGCAGGGTAGCGAGGAGACCACCCCCTGGCGAAAGGCCAGGCCGAAGACCACCTCCGGCAGGGCACCCCGCGGTGCTTCCGCCTCCAGCCGCAGGTGCAGCGGCGCCCACTCGAAACCGCGCGTGCTCAGACCCCTCGCCTCGAGCAGCGCGGCGACCTCGCGCCGCCGCTGGGGGCCGCGAGGCACCAGCAGGTCCACCGGTGGCAGGTGCTCGAGCGCCGAGAGAAAGGCCTGCATGTCGTCCACCACGGGACGATAGCGCTCGAGCCAGCGCAGCGAGCGCTCGATACGGGCCTGCCGGCCGGACCGTCGATCGTCGTTCATGGTTCGAGAGGTTAACAGCCCGTAGCACTCGGTGCCCGGCAGCCGCCGGCCTCTCCACGTGCCGGCTGCTCCGCTTGCCGTCGGGCCCTGTGTGATGCAAGTTGGCGCAGAGAGTTGGAGTCTGATGACTGTCCCGTGCCGGGGACGAGGAGTGGCAATCGATGCGTGGCTTTTCCTCTTGGCTGATCCTGGCGCTGTTCGTCGTGCCGCTGAGTTTCGCCGCTTCGGAGGCGCCGACCTGGGTTCGGATGCGTTACGTGGTGACGCCATCGGCGGGAGTGCCGGCGGCGTCCTACACGATCATTCAGAAGCTCGAGGCGCTGCGGGACCAGCGGCGGCGCGTGCTGCTGACGGTTGGCGGCGATCAACGTCCGACGCGGTTGCGGGTCGATTTGCGGATCAAGGGGGAGGGCAAGGGAGCGCGGCGGGAGAGCCGCTGGCTGCAAGCCTGGAGCCTGGATTCGAAGTCCTCTCTGTCGCTGGTGACGATCGCCGGCCAGGTCGAAGTGCTCTTCGACGGCAAGCTGGTGGCGAGCTGGCCGCTGGGGCGGGATCCGGACGCAGAGGCGATCGACGCGCTGGCGGGTCTGAGCGCCCGGCTACCAGCTTCGCTCGCTGCGGGCCTCGAGGCTTTCACACGGGTCGGCTTGGCGCGAGAGGTGGCCTTCGAGACCGAAGCGCGCCTGCTCGCGAGGGCTCTGTTCCCCGAAGCCCTGGACCTGTCCTTCGATGGTGCGGCGCGTCGTGAGGTGCTGGCCGTGGTGGGTTTCGACCCCCGCCGTCATCCCCCGTTGCCCGAGGAGAAGCCCTTCGGTCCGGCCTTCGGACTCCCCGGTTCCTGAGATCCCCGTCCCGCTGGGGGCGGCACGATGCGCAGCATCGGATGGTTCGGTCGGTGGGCGTGGGAACATCCGGCGCAGTGGTTCTCCACGCGGTGTTGCCAGAGACGGTAGAAGCGCCGGGCCAGCCAGGCACCACAGGCGACCACCAGCGCCAGGGTCAGCAGGGTCTGCATTTCAGCCTCCCATTCCCAGCCACCGAGCGCCGTGATAGACCACGATCGCGGCGAAATAGGCCAGTGTGGTCATGTAGCTGAAGGTCAGCCCGGTCCAGCCCCACGAGCCGGTTTCCCGCCGGATCACCGCCAGGGTCGCCACGCACTGACAGCACAGGGCGAAGAAGATCACCAGGGAGAGCGCCACCGGCAGGGTGAAGAGCGGGCGGCCATCGGGCCAGGTGGCTCGGGCCAGGACCTCCCGCAGAGCGCCCTCGCCGGCGGTGGCGTCGTCGCCGACATTGAAGATCGTCCCCATGGTGGCGATCACTACCTCCCGGGCCGCAAACGACGAGGTGACGGCAATGCCGATTCGCCAGTCCCAGCCCGCATGCCGTACCACCGGCTCGATCAGGTGGCCGGCCCGGCCGAGCACGCTGGCCCGGAGGTAGGCCCCGGCTTCCTCCCGATCCAGTTGGGCGAGCACCTCGGGCGCGGTGACCGAGGCGCGTGCCTGCTCGTAGTGCTCGTGGATCGATGCCGGATGAGGGAAGTAACTCAGGCCCCAGATCACCACGGCGACGGCGAAGATCACCGAGCCGGCGCGAACCAGAAAGGCTCGCCCCTGATCGATCAGTCGCGAGACCACGTTGCGCCAGTGGGGCAGGCGATAGGGGGGGAGTTCCATCAAGAAAGGCGCTGTCGGGCCACGGAACAACGTGTGCTTGAAGACCAGCAGCACGCCTGCGGCGACCACCACGCCGATCAGGTGGGCGCCGAAGAGTACGAGGCCCTGGAGACCGATCCAGCCCCCCATCCAACGTTTGTCGGGAACGAAGGCTCCGATGAACAGGACGTAGACCGGCAGGCGGGCCGAGCAGCTCATCAGGGGTGCGACCAGAATCGTCGCCAGTCGATCCTTGCGGGAGTCGATGGTGCGCGTCGCCATGATTCCCGGCACGGCACAGGCAAAGCTCGACAGCAGCGGAATGACCGACTTGCCCGACAGGCCGAGGCGTACCAGCAGCCGGTCGGCAAGAAAGGCGGCGCGCGCCATGTAGCCGCAGTCCTCGAGCAGGGTGATGAAGAAGACCAGCACCAGGATCTGGGGCAGGAAGACCACCACCCCGCCGACGCCCCCGAGCACTCCATCGACCAGCAGGCTGCGCAGAGGGCCGGCGGGCAGCAGGGCCTCGACACCGCTCCCGAGACGGGCGAAGGCCATTTCGATGGCCGTCATCAACGGCGCGGACCAGGAATAGATCGCCTGAAACACTCCGGCCAGGATCAGCAGCAACGTGGCGCTGCCCCACAGCCGGTGGGTCAGCAGGGCGTCGAGCCGCCGGGTCAGCGATGCGCGTCCCTGCTCGGGACGCGCGACGAAACGCCGCACCAGGTCGTCGATCCAGGAGTAGCGGGCGTGGGCCTCGACGCTGGCGGGGGTACGGTCCGCGGGAAGCTTCGTCCGGGCAGCGGCCACCGCCTGCTGAAATTCTTCGCCGAGCAGCGCGCGAAAACGTGCTTCGAACTCTCCGTCCACGTCAACCAGGCAGCGCAAGGCCTCGGCCCGGCAAGGAGTCCAGCCCAGCTTGCCGCCGGCTTGCTCGAGCACTCGCTGGACCTCGTCGGTCGCCGCGTTCAGAGGGGCGGGCAATTCCGCGCGGTTGCCGGTGCGGGGAGCCGGTTCGGAGATGATCCGCTCGAGGGCGTCTTGCAGAGCCTCGAGTCCCTCGTTGCGGTCGGCGGCGATGGGCACCACCGGCACGCCGAGAGCCCGGCTCAGGCCGACGTGGTCGATCTCGATTCCCTGGGCCCGGGCCAGATCGCTCATGTTCAGCGCGAGGATCAGCGGCCGGTCGAGTTCGAGCAACTGGGAGACCAGGTAGAGATTGCGTGGCAGGTTGGTCGCATCGAGGATCGCGATGATCGCGTCGGGGGCGACATCCGCCACACCATGGCCGAGCAGGGCATCGACCGCGACCAGCTCGTCCTTGGATCGGGCGGCCAGGGAGTAGGTGCCGGGCAGGTCGATGACCCGCACTCCCCGCTGCCCGAGTTCGAAGCGCCCTTGCTTGTGCTCGACGGTCACGCCGGGATAGTTCCCGACGCGGTGGCTGAGTCCGGTCAGGGCGTTGAAGAGGGTCGTTTTTCCGGTGTTGGGATTGCCGACGAGGGCGACCGTCGTCTCGGCTTTCGCTAGCCGCACTGCTCGACTTCCACCAGGGAAGCCTCGGACTTTCTCAGGGAAAGGCTGTAGCCGTGGAGCGAGACTTCCATCGGATCGCCGAGGGGGGCGAAGCGGACGACTTCCACCGTGGATCCCTCGATCAGGCCCATTTCCATCAGCCGCTGGGAAACGGCGTGCTCTCCGAGCACCTGGGTGACGCGGCAACGGCTGTCGGGGTGGAGCATGTCCAAGGTTGGCATGGTGCCGGCTCCCGGGGGCTCGCCAGTTCCTTCTTGCGAACCCGTCTCAACTACTCGTTACCAATAGTACATTCTTTCTCCCGGGTGTCAACCTGTCGCCGGCGGTTTCGAAAGTCGCGAGACGAAACGGCCCAGATCGGAAAGCGCCCGAGGCGCGGTGTTTTCACGCGCCGTAAATGAAGGTCGCCAGAGAAGGAATGGTCAGGCCGCCGGGATGCACGTGGTAGCTCACGCCGTGGGTGCGGCAGGAGCGACTCAAGGAGGTGCTGACATCGTGACCGCAGTAGCGCCCGAGGACGATGACTCGGTCGAAGCGGTCGGCGGCGATTCTCTTGCGCAAGGTGGCGTAGTCCGCCTGGTGGTTGCGGTAGCTCTCCTTCCATTCCACGGCGCTCCAGCCGAAGAACTTTTCGAAGAGCTTGCTTTTCTGAGGACTGGGCAGACCGCCGACGAGCAGCACGCGCTCGCCCTGACCTGCGTTACGGCTCGCTTCGATGGCCGCCGGCCAGGGCTGGGCCAGGTCCTCGACCGCATCCCGCACTTCCGGATCGTCGATCGCCTCGAGGTCTTCGAAATCGGCACTGGTGCTCGTCCCGCTCCACGTACGACGCAGTGGCCGGAAGACCCGTCCCGAGCAGACCTCCTCCCGCCGCTTGCCGAGGGTGCGGGTCAGACGCTCGATATCGTCCGGAGACCTGGCGGTGCGCAGCGCGATTTCGGCTTGCCGGCGGGCCTCGGTGAGCACTTCGTTGAGGGTGCTCTCGATGCCGCGAACGTCGGGCAATCCCTCGAGACGATAGATGGCCGTGCGCAGTCGCTCGAGGCTCTCGGTAAAGACGATCCGGTTTTCGAAGGCTCGCAGTCGCTCGAGGGCCTCGCGCTGCTGCTCCCTCTCGGCGGCCTGCTGCCGCTCCCGCTGCGCCGCCCGCCGGTCCGCAATTCTCCGATCCGCCTCCCGCGCCATGGCCCGCCAGTCCTCGCCCTTGCGTTTCGGGTCGAGCACCGGAGTCCAGCCGGGCTGATGCTCCTTGCTGATCCGGGTCAGGATGCCGAAGGCTCGCCGGATCTCTTCGGCCTGGTTGCCGACGGGGGCGGCCTCTTCGTCGATCGCCTTCAGGCGCCCGCCGATGGAGACCAGGTGATCGAACAGCTCCTCCTTGCTCATGGCTGGCGCCTCGCCGATCAGACCGCGAGCCTGCTCGGCGAGTAGCACCAGGGTCGGCTCGCTTTCCTCGCTGCGCCGCCGCGCGGCGTGCCGCTGGTCGCGGATCTCCGCCTGGCTGAGCAAGTCCTTGAAGCGCCGGACGAGATCCGCGGTCAGGGGATGTCCGCACTCTGCGGCGACGTTTTCGAGTTCCCGCCAGAGAAAGCGGACTCCGGCGACGCCGATGCGCCCGATGGCTTGCAAGCATTCGTTGGCCGCCGCCCGGATCGTCTCCGGTGCCCGGACTCCATCGATTGTCGTGCGCAGATCCGTGAAACGGCCGGGATCTCGTGCGCCGGCCAACTCGGCTTCGAGCCTGCGGCGCTGCTCGTCGAGTTGCTGTCGAGTCCGACCGGCCTGCTGCACACAGCGCTCGAGGTGCTCGGCTTCGGTTTCGAGGCTCGCCTCACGCAGTTCGCTGATCTCGGCCTCGAGTATCGCGCACGCGGCGGAGAGCAGTCGGCGTCGCGCTTCGATGTGGGCCAGTCGTGCGGTAGTGGGTCCGGGGACGAACTCCTCGCCCAGCCGTCCGCGCAGGCCCCGTTCGAGGGCCGCGGCGAGCTGCTCGTATTCCACAGTTCCCCGCTCAGCGGGGTCGGGGGGCGAACCGGGATCACCCCGCCCTGGCTGGATGTCCATCATCGGTCCGATTATGGCGGAGATTCAGCCTGCCGGGGTCCGGGCATCGACGCGGATGGAGTGGAGCGCCACCGCAGTGAGGATCACGCCGCCTCCCACGGCGGACCACAGGCTGGGAATCTCGCGCTGGAAGAGCAGGGCCCACAAGGGGTTGATCACCGGTTCGGCCAGCAGCAGGAGGGATGCCTCGAGGGCCGGCAGGACTCGCATCGCCCGGGTCA
>JALTMS010000017.1 GCA_027001345.1 Acidobacteriota bacterium
CTCGCCACCCTGCCCGATCTTGCCCAGAAGCGTCCCCTCGCGGCTGAAGACGAGGATTCCGCCACCGGTCTCGACGTAGAACTCGTAGCCCGGATGGTGATGCAGGTCCGCCACGCCGGAGCGTGGCCCGAGGGCCGTCCGGGAGCGCGAGGTCTCGTCCTGGGGGTCGAAGAACTCCTCGAGCCACTGCTGCGCGGCGGCCTCCATCGGGCTCCTGGGCTGGGAATCGAGCATTTGCGCCTGCCTTCGACACAGCGCCCGAAGAGCCTCGAGACGCTCGGCGGGGCCGTCGGCGAAGACAATCGAGAGCATCGCTCCCTGCTCTGACGACGCCACCGCGGTCGGGCTGGCGGACGCGCCGGTCTCCGGCGAGGCGGCTTCGGCGATCTTCTGCGCGCTGTCGGCAGAGCGTCGGCCACGCAACGACAGGCAGGCGCTGGATGCCGCTACGAAGGCCAGGATCGCGGAAAAGACGACAAATGACCTGATCCTCTCTCGGGCGATGGAATGCATCGTGATCTCGTCCTCGCCGGGCCTTGCAGGCCCCGTTCCCCCAACTCTGAAGATGGTTCCCCGACGACGGCCAGGAAAGCGGAAAATGACGAATTCGAGCCTCCAGACGGCCAGGCAAGACCTTCTGCGAAAACACGATCCACCTCATGGGCACCATTGCGAACAGCTCTGCGCAGGGGTGGACGATGCACCCATGACAGAGCAGAAAAGTGCCAGAACGCGGAAAAAAGCGGGAAAGACGCAAAAAAACGGCGTTTTACGCTTGATCCCGAATCCTTGCGATGCTACCAATGACGCGCTGTACAGCGGTGGTATGAAGCAGGTTTGTACGAACCCACGAAAACCAACGGAGGTAACAACCACATGGCCAGAAAAGCAGCCAAGAAAAAGACGACCAGGAAGAAGAAGACCACTCGCAAGGCCGCCCCGAAGCGTGGTGGCAAGAAGAAGGCCGCCAGCAAGGAGATGCTCCTCGTCGGCAGCAAGGTGAAGGCCGCCCTGCGCGAGTCCGGTGTCAACGTCTCCGCCGACGCCCCCGCGGCGCTCAACGAGGTCGTCTACTGGTACGTCGAGCAGGCCGTCAAGCGCGCCGCCGCCAACGGCCGCAAGACCGTCCGCCCTTACGACTTCGTCGTCTGATTCCACGCCGGGGGCGGACGGATTTCTCTCGAATCCCCGCCCCCCACGATTTCTTCCTCGCTCGTCACCGGTTCGCCGATGCGTGATCGCCTCGTCGGGGTATTGCTTTTTCTCCCCGTGCCCATCGTCCTTTGCCTGCTGACCCAGCTACCGCTGGGTGTTTTCTATTCGATCGGCATCGCCCTGCCCCTGATGATCAGCCATCGCTTCTATGCCCGCCCCTGGGCCCTGGGCCGGGGGCGGCGGCGCTGCCTGTGGTGTGGAAGCGCCGCTGTCGAGGGACCGCTGGTGGTGATCGAGGAACCGGGCGCACTGACCACCTGGCGCTGCTGTGGTGGCCACCACGGCCTGTATCTGCGCGGCACCCTCGAGCGGGCGTGGAAGCTGCGAGCCTGGTTGAAAGGCGCGATCTTCACTGGTCTAGCACTGGTGGTGTTCATCCCCCTGGCGGCAGCCTTCGGAGTCGCCGGTCCTCTCCGGGCAGCCGATGGCGTGGCAGCCTTTCGACTGCTGGTGGCCCTGGCCGTGCTACCCCTCGCTGGGCTGCGCTTCCGCTCGGGCCGGCTGACGGACAGACCCGTCCCCGCGCCCTTTCCGGTGCATATCCAGGCGCTGATCGGCACCTGGGCCGTGCTCTGGCTGTTTCGGCTGGTGGGCCTGATCTGGCTGGCACTGGCTCTGCTCCATGTGGCGAAGCGGAGCGGAATCGTCTAGATCTTCCCCGTGACCAGCCAGCGGCGCAGCGCACTTCTCCTGATCGGTGACGAGCTTCTCTCGGGGCGCGTACAGGACGAAAACCTGCGCTTTCTCGCCCGCGAGCTGTGGGAAGTGGGCGTGAGCGTGGAGCGCGCCGTGGTGGTCGGGGACGATGTGCAGCAGATCGCCACCGCGCTGGCCGAACTCAGCGCCGGCCACGACTGGGTCTTCACCACCGGCGGTATCGGAC
>JALTMS010000018.1 GCA_027001345.1 Acidobacteriota bacterium
TCCTGACAATGATTGATCCGCGCGGAGGTCGCCAGAGGTCTGATACTCGTATCGCATCGACGATGCAAGATGGCTGGGCCATGTTGATGTCGGTCGTTGCGGGGCGGGGCAGGGGAAGGCCCGCGGGCGGTCTACTGCTCTGCGCTTTTTCCCAGGCGAGCCTCGAGTCGGTCCTTGAACTCGCGCGTGGAGCCCAGCGATTGGATCGTCCCCTCACCGTCGATGACGAACGACCACGTGCGCCCGATGATGTATTCCTCAGGGGAGCTGAAATGGATGGCGTAGAAAACGTCGAGGGGATTCGGTGCCGAGACGCGTGGAAGATTGTGAGCGGCGGCGGCGACGTCTGCCGTCGTCTTCGTCAGCTCCTGCGCGAAATATTTTCGGTGGTACCGCTGGACAGTCGCCTGGCCGTCGGTTCCTACCTGTACCACGCCGTCGGCGCCCCTCACGCGCACGTTCTTCCGTGACGTCGCGGGGAAGAGGTAGACGGAAAACGAGCCGTCACTCTCTGCGACGACCACGTGGTTGTAGGCCTCGGCATCCTGGTGAAAGACAAACACCGATGCCGCGCTGCGAAACGCGGTAGCCGCCCAGGTCAGCCAACCCTCTTCCTTCGACGGCGGGGAGGACTCAATGGTCAGGCGCAACTCTGTCGGTCGTCTCGATGCAAGGTTCATCGTCGTCTGAATGAAATCTTCTGGGCGGCGGGCCTATCGTTGAAGGCCGAAGCGCTTTCTTTTGTAACATCCTGTGGTTTCAACCCTAATTGGGGCAGGAGAGCGCGATGGCCTTGACCTTCGAAGAGCTGTACGAGCGGCACTTTCAGGATGTTCATCGCTTTGCGCTCTGGCTTTCCGGTGATCCCAGCGAAGCCGACGACGTGGCGTCGGAAACCTTCGTCAGGGCCTGGGTCCGACGGGACCGCCTGCGGACCGAAACCCTCAAGGGCTACCTGATGGCCATCGCCAGGACGGTCTTTGTCGATCGCCGGCGCAAGGCCCGCACAACGGCGCCCCTTCCGGCAAGCCTGAAGGATGACGCACCAGGCCCCCACCGGGAAGTGTCCGCCCGCAGGGATCTGCGACAGGTCCGCCGGGCGATGACCTGGCTCCGCGAGCTGGACCGTGCAGCACTGATCCTGCGCGCCGAACAGGAAATGGCCTACGCGGAGATCGCGCGGGTGCTGGGAATATCCGAAGCAGCCGCCCGGGTCCGGGTGCACCGGGCCCGCCGCCGACTGCTCGATGTCTTTCTCGAATCCTCTGGAGACTGCAATGGAAGTGACACGTGACGTCATTCTCGACCTGCTGCCCCTCTACCTCGCCGAAGAAGCAAGTGCCGACACGCGCGCGCTGGTGGAGGCGCACCTCTCCGAGGACCGCGACCTGGCCAGGCTGGCCCAGCAGTGGCGCCAGCGACTGCCGGCCCAACCTCCTGCACCGTTGCGCCGCGACGCCGAGGCGCAGGCTTTCCTGGAGGCCAAGCGTCTGCTGGTGGCCAAGACCATCGGCCTGGCAGCGGTGGCCGTCGCCTTCATCATCGGCATGACCGCCGTCATTGGCGCCTTGTACTACCTTCCCGGCCGATGAGGGCAGCGATCACCGGGAGTTCTCGCCGCCACAAGAATCGCGAGAACTGACGAGGTAGAAGAAGATCGCGCCGGAGGGAGGCAGGTCGCGGTAGCGGGTCTCGCTGGTCTCGGCGATGAAGTGGGAGGGGTCGTACACGTCCTGGGCATCTGGAGAACGATAGACACCGTAGCGATCCGCCCGGGCTGCCCCCTGCCACTCGAGCACCACGGCCTCGGGAGCGGCCTCGCGGCTCAGACGCAGACTCGCTCCCACAGGGCCCGGAGGGAGGGGCAGATCGTCAGTGGTCCCATCGGCGTCGTTGTCCGCTCCGTCGCAAACCTCGGGGCTGAACTCGGGGCTGTCCGAGGATCGCCCTGCGGCGTTGAAGGAACGGACGATGTAGTAGTGCACCTGTCCCGCCGCCCCGGGATCGACAAGGCGAATCTTCCCCTCGGGATCACCAAAGGGCGGGGGCAGCACAGTGGCCAGACGGGTCGCCTCGGTGGGCACGAATCCGGGA
>JALTMS010000019.1 GCA_027001345.1 Acidobacteriota bacterium
CCGGTCGTTGCCAACGGGCACCTCGATTGGCGGCCGGGCGGGCGACTGGTCGACGACGGTCTCCCAGGCCGGGCTCGGTGCGAAGTTCGGTGCGTCGTCCTTCGTCCCATTCGGATCGCCGGCCGCGGGTAGCAGCAGCACGGCGGCGAGCAGGAGCAGTCTGGCAGGGGAGGAAGTCATGGATGCCGGGAGAATACCCCAAAGGGCCGGGCCGTGGCAGAATGCCCGGCACGCACGAGCGTCTGCGGGTACGCCCCGCGAGGAGGGCCGCAGCGTGGCCGTTCGATACCAGTCCCTGAGGGGCTTTTCCGACCTGCTCCCCGGGGAAACAGAGTTGTGGCAAGCCTTCGAGACCCGTGCGCGCCGGGCCCTGGCACGCTATGGCTTCCGGGAGATTCGTCCCCCCCACCTGGAGAAGACCGAACTGTTCACTCGCTCGGTGGGCGAGGGCACCGATATCGTCGGCAAGGAGATGTTCACCTTCGAGGTCAGTGGAGACTCGGTCTCCCTGCGGCCGGAACTGACCGCCCAGGTCTGCCGGGCCTATATCGAGCACGGCCTCGACCGCCGCGGGCTCGGCCGCCTCTACTACGTCGGCCCCGCGTTCCGCAAGGAGCGGCCCCAGAAAGGTCGGCTGCGGCAGTTTCACCAGGTGGGCGTGGAAGTCTTCGGTGAATCGGCTCCCGAGACCGACGTGGAGGTGATCGCCGTGGCCCTCGAGACGGTCGCCGCAGCGGGGGTCGAGCAGCCGCGCCTGCTGCTCAACTCGATCGGCGATCCCGAATCGCGGACGGCCTACAAGAGGATCCTCGTCGCCGCTCTGGAATCGGTGCGCGCTCAGCTCTGCGCCGATTGCCGCACGCGCCTCGAGCGCAACCCTTTGCGGGTGCTCGACTGCAAGGTGGACCACTGCCGCACGCTGACGGCCGATGCCCCGCGGATCGACGAACACCTTTCCGACGATGCCCGCCGACACTTCGATGCCGTGCGTGCCGGTCTGGACAGGCTGGGCATCGCCTACCAGGTGGATCCTCGCCTGGTGCGGGGTCTCGACTACTACGTGCACACCACCTTCGAGATCCAGGCCGAAGGTCTCGGTTCCCAGAACACGGTGCTGGGCGGTGGTCGCTACGATGGCCTGGTCGCCCAGCTCGGCGGCCGCCAGGTGCCGGGCATCGGCTGGGCGGCGGGAATCGAGCGGCTGCTGATGGCTGCCGGGGTGGATACCGCCGAGTCCCGGGAAGTGCTCGACCTCTACCTGGTCACCCTGGGGCCCCGGGCCCGGGAGGGCGCCCTGGAGCTGGCCCAGAAGCTGCGAGCCGAGGACCTGCGGGTCGGTTGGGATACGGCGGGCCATGGCCTGGGCGGGCAGATGAAGCGGGCCGGGCGCTCGGGGGCGCGTTACGCCGTGCTGGTCGGCGACGACGAACTGGAGCGGGGCCTGGTCTCGGTCAAGGACCTGAGCAGCGGGGAGCAGAGCGAGGCGCCCCTGGAGCCCGGTGAACTGGCGGTGTGGCTGCGCCGCCGCAGCGAGGAGCAGTGCTGAAATGAGCGATCAGAAAACGCCGCGGTCGGCCGCCGGTGAGTTGCGCGCCACCCACGTCGGCCAGACGGTCCGGCTTTGCGGCTGGGTCCACCGGCGACGGGATCTCGGGGGTGTGGTCTTCGTCGATCTGCGCGACCGCAGCGGCATCGTGCAGGTGGTGTTCTATCCCCAGATGGAAGAACTTCATCGCCGGGCTGCCGGGCTGCGCCCGGAGACGGTGGTGGAAGTGGTCGGCGAGGTGCAGCCCCGGGGGGACGACGCGATCAACCCGGAGATGCCCACAGGCGAGGTGGAAGTGCGGGCCGAGGCCGTGACGATCCTGGCCGAATGCGACGACCTGCCCCTGCAGCCGGCGGGCACGCAGCTTCCCCAGGAAGAGACTCGCCTGCGCTGGCGCTTTCTCGACCTGCGTCGGGCGGCCATGCGCGAGGCTCTGGCCCTGCGCTCGGAGGTGGTGCGCCACGTGCGGGAGCAGCTTCACGAAGAGGGCTTCTGGGACGTGGAGACGCCGATCCTCACCCGTTCCACTCCGGGATGCACCCGGGAG
>JALTMS010000020.1 GCA_027001345.1 Acidobacteriota bacterium
CCCCCCCTTCGGCGCTGCCCACCTGTACCCGTCCCCCTTGCAGACGCGCCAGCGAGCGGGTGAGCATCAGCCCCAGGCCGAGGCCTTCGGCGACGTCGTTGTTCGAACCCCGGCTGAAGGCATCGAAGAGCCGGCCCCGCAGTTCAGCGGGGATGCCCGGGCCATGGTCCACCACCCGCACCACCCCCTGCCCGCCATCGACCGTCACCTGCACCTCGATGCGCCGATCCACCGCACCACGGGAGTACTTTTCGGCGTTGTCCAGCAAGTTCTGCAGGATCTGCCCCAAAGCATCGTGGTCGAAGCGCACCGGCGGCATCTCCGCTTCGACCTCGACCACCACCCGCGCGCCAGCTTGCTCGAGTGCCGGCGCGATCCGTTCGACGTGCTCGCGGACCGCAGCGCCCAGGTCACCGAGGTGCGGCTCGACCTTGAGCAATCCCTGCTCGAGACGGCTGAATCCGAGGACGTTCGAGACCACCCGGCCCAGCCGTTCGGCCTCCTCCGCGACCCGCCTGGCGTACTCGCGACTCCTTGCCGGGTTGCCCAGGCCCTCGGCGAGCATCTCGCCGTACATGCGCAAACCGGCGAGGGGAGTGCGCAATTCGTGGGCCGCCGATGCCGCAAAGCGCGAGCGCTGCCGGGCCAGGCGCTCGGCCTGCCAGACGACGACCACCGCCAGCGCGCCGGCCAGGGCTGCGGCAAGGGTCAGGATCAGAAACAGGCGATGGAAGCGCCCTGCCGCTGCACCGGCATAAGCCGCCACTGCCTGCAGTTCCTCGCGGGGATCGACGGCGATGCCCCACTCCACTCCCGGCAGGTGGAGCGGCGCGAAGACCAGCTCACCTCGACTGTCGGGCAGGGTGAAGCGCGCCGGCAGGGGCGCGGCCTCGAGCCACTGCTTCATCGCCTCGTTGCAGACCACGAAGCCCTGAGTCAGCAGGCCCACCGGAGTGACGACCCGGCGCACGGCGACCAGCGCCGGCCCCTCCTCGAGGGGCACGGTCTTCCAGCGAAACCCCTCGACGCGAATCTCGACCATCCGGCCGGTACGGCGCGCCAGGTCGACGGACTTGCCGCCCTGCTTGATCTGGGCGTAGATCTCGCTGGCCTCCAGGTTTTGCAGCCAGTCGGCTTCGTCGATGCGAACGATACGAGAGGGAAAGTCTTCCTGGCGCTCCCGCGAGCGCCTGGCCAGCTTGGCCCGCATCGGATCCTCATCGTCCTCGCAGCAGATCGGCGCCGCCGGCTGTAGCGCACGGAGCATTGCCATGTGCCGTTCGCGCTGCCGCTCGCAGCTCATCTCGGGCAGTTTGAGGTTCACCGTCGGCAAGCTGACTCGACCATCGGGACCGATCTGGAAATGGGAACGGATCAGCGGATCAGCAGGGCCCTGGGCCAGCGGAGAGGGCACCACGGAAGGGCCTCGATGGGCCCCTCGAGGATCGTGATAGAGGTTCTGGTAATGATAGAACGGACGACGATCTTCGTTGGCCAGAAGAGCTTCGAGGCGCTGATGCAGCTTTGTCGCCAGCGACTCGGCCGCCTGGCCCGCCCGCCGATCCACATCCCGTCGGCGCTGATCGGCCTCGCGCCGCGTGGCCTGCTTGCCAGCGACGTAGAGCGCCGTGCTGGGAAGCGCCACCGCCACCGTGGTCAGCGCCAAGGCGAGCAGGGTGCGGGAGTACTGCTCTCGCCAGCGCCTCAGACCTCGCCCCATGCGTATCCCACTCCCGTCACCGTAACAATGATCTTCGGTGAGGCAGATTGCTCTTCGATCTTCTGCCTGAGCTTGGCCACGGTCATGTCCACCGTGCGGGTTTGCAAATCACCGCGGGCGCCCCAGACGTGCTCGAGCAACTCGGCGCGAGACACCGCCCGGGTCCGATGGCGATACAACCAGCGGAGAATCCCCGCCTCCCGCGCGGTGAGATGAATCTCCTGCCCGTCGCGCACCGCCAGGCAGCGACCGAGATCGAGAGTACAGCCGGCAACCTCGATCACCTCGGGAACCGCCGGCGCCAGCTCGGCACGCCGGCCGATCGCTGCGACGCGAGCGAGCAGCTCCTTGGCCCCGAAAGGCTTGGTGAC
>JALTMS010000021.1 GCA_027001345.1 Acidobacteriota bacterium
GCAGTGCCGAGTTGGATCAAAGAAGCATTGACTTCTGCGCGAGACTTGAGTATACAAATTGCGAGGTGCCGAGAGCCGCGCTTCTGCCCGGTGGCGAGATGAGTTGGTGCCGGGTTACTCGGGGGGCTTCCGGACAGACCGTCAGTGTTCGGCAGTGCGAGAGCGGCGAGAGTACCGCTGCGGCGTATCCATGTCGTGCGCGTTCGGCGCGCTGACGTAATACGCGGCCCCGAAGCCGCAAGGAGGTAGTGTCATGAGCAAGTTCTATGCCAGGTGGGGGGGGTAGCCCTCAGTGTCTTCCTCCTCGCCGCGATCTTCCCTCTGTCTCTCGCTGACGTCGATCTTTCCGCTGACAGTATCGAGATCGAGTCGGGGGCCAGCGCGGATCGTGTCACGGCAACGGCGGGCGTGATCGTCTTCGAGCAGACTGCCGATTACGACTTTACGATCACTCTCGAGCAGTGGCGCAATGGGCAGCTGATTTCGACATCTACGGCCACGTTCAATGCAGACGTTTCGCAGAGCACTCTATGCGACGAGAGCTGCCGTGTGACGAGGTGCGAATCGGGATGCCAGCTTCACTATTCCGGTGGAATTGTCTTCGGATTGTGCCGTGATCAGTTCGAGTGTCCGAATAGGTCGGGATATCAGGTCTGTGGGTGTGCACATGCTGTGAACCTCGATGATCTGGTCGTCCTGCAGACGGGAGATGTGCTGCGAATGTCGGTCGATCCGGGGCCGACAACCGTTGATCCGAATCCGTCGAACAACATGACGGAGGTTACGGTTCCATAGCAGATGGGTACTGGCGCCGCCCGGCCTCGAGGCGAGGGCGGCGCCCTATTTCAGCAGCCTGAGACAGGCAACGGTGACATGATGAAATACCGCTTCAGATCAAGCTGGTTGGCGCCCCGGCTCCTGTTGCTGGCGCTGCTCGTCGCGGCCTGGCCGAATCCAACAGTGAGGGCAGGGGGTGATCGAAACGCCGGGGAAGTTCCTGCGTGGGTGATCATTCGTTTTGTGGAAGATGTGGTGGACGGCTCAAAGCTGTCTGCTGACTTCGAGTCTGAACTCCGGGGGAGCTACCCGATTACTTCGATTCGACCGGTCTTTGGTGGAAGGAATGCGCGGCGATCACGGCTGGGTCGAGCGTTTCGCTTGCATCGTTACTTTGTTGTCGAGCTGGCAGCGCGGGAGGATGTGTCGTGGGTGGTCGGTCGTCTTGCTGCGGACAGGCGTGTTGAATGGGCTGGTCCTTCCAGGCTTCGATATGCCGCTGGAGCTACGGCAGTGAGCAGGAACGACACCTACTTTGATGAGCAGTGGGAGGTCAGGAATACGGGGCAGCAAGGGGGGAAGATCGATGCGGATATTGATGCTGCCGAAGCGTATGCGCTGGCCAGCGGCGACTCGCGGATTGTTGTCGCTGTCGTCGACAATGGGATCGACGGCCGACATCGAGAACTGTCTCGTCGCATCGCACCTTTTGGACATGCCCTGTGTTGCGGCAGCCCCGAGCCATACGATCCACAGCATGTTGGAGGGGATACCCATGGTTCTCATGTGGCGGGGATCGCTGCAGCGGAATCTGACAATCGTTTCGCAGTTGCTGGGATCGACGGATGGGCGGTGTTGATGCCTGTCAAGGTCGGGGAAGGAAGCATGTACGCGGACGCATCGGTGGCCGATGGTATTCGGCATGCGACCGATCGGGGCGCGGATGTGTTGAACATGAGCCTCGGTGGGCTCGGCAGTCCGGTGGAGCAAGATGCCGTCGGTTATGCGTACGCGTCTGGAGCAATCATGGTCGCTGGAGCGGGTAACGGAGGACTGGGCTCGGTTCTGTATCCGGCCGCCTATCCGGAGGTGATCGCTGTGGGGGCGACCGATCGGTTCGATCGGCTGGATGCGAATTCCAACCATGGATCTGGGCTCGATGTTGTCGCGCCGGGAAGGGATATTCCTACGATCCGGCCGTACGCGGAGGAGGATGTCTTCGATCTTTTCTCGCTGACTTCGGCCGCGGCGCCGGTGGTGGCGGGCCTGTGTTCGGTGCTCAAGGCAGTCGATCCAACGCTCACTCCGGAGC
>JALTMS010000022.1 GCA_027001345.1 Acidobacteriota bacterium
CCCCGTGCGCTACTCGACCCGGCCCTGTTCGAGGCTGGGACCGGAGAACCCGCCGTGGGCTCCTGAGGCCGGGCGGCGGGCATCCCACCGCCGCAGGGATGGAAAAAAAGCAGGGGGGAAGGAGGGAAGAGCCGGGGGAAGTGGGGATGTGTCCGGGGAAGGGACACATGGGCGCGCGACGCGCGCCTCCAAGTGGCGGGAAAGTGCACGAGACAGCGGCTCCACCGGGAACTCCTTCCCCCCTTTCTTACACGCCGAACCCCGGGGCCGATGGCCCATGGTTCGGCTAGTGGGCCTCGGCCTGCCGGGGGGAAGTCGGCAGGCCGGGCCGTTTCTTCGAAGACTCTGTGACAGGTCCCTGCGCCGTGCCGGCCGCAGGTGCGCTGATGACCACGCCCTTGCCCGCTCGCTTGGCGCGGTAGAGGGCCTGATCGGCGGCAATGAACAATTCATCGGCCGAAGCGATCTCGGCGCATTCGGGCCAGGCCGCCACGCCGCAACTCAGACCGACGCCGGCAAGCTTGCCGCCCGCCAGCCGCAGCGGGGTCGCGCCGATTCTCTCGCTCAGTCGCTGAGCCAGGTGCTCGGCGCTGTCCAGGTCGGTGTGGGGTAGGAGGAAGGCGAACTCGTCACCACCGACGCGGCAGACGATATCCGTCGAGCGGGCTTCGGCGACCAGCCGTCCAGCGACCTGGGAGAGCAGTCGGTCGCCGGTGTGGTGTCCGTGGTCGTCGTTGACCGCCTTGAAGCCATCGAGATCGACGATGATCAGGGCGAGGGAAGTCTGGTAGCGCTCGGCCCGGAGGAACTCTTCCGCCAGCCGTGTGCGGAAGTGTCTGGCATTGGCCACGCCGGTCAGTTCATCGGTGATCGCCAGCTCTTCGAGGCGCTCGTTGGCCAGCCGCAACTCGATGTTTGCTCGTTCGAGCTTCTCGAGCGTTTCGCGTCTCGAGAGTTGGGAGCGCAAACGGGCGAGGACTTCCCGCAGGTCATAGGGCTTGAGCACGTAATCGTCGGCACCGGCTTCGAAGGCGGCGACCTTGGATGTCTGATCTCGGCGGGCGGAGACGACCATCACGGGGACGGCGGCCAGGCGGGGTTCGGCGCGCAGTCGCCGGAGGATCTCGATTCCGCCCGCGTCGGGCAGCACCATGTCGAGCACGATCAGGTCCGGTGTCTGGGCCACAGCGCGCTCGAGACCGGTCGCGCCGTCCATCGCCTCGTCGATCTGCACCCCGGCATCAAGGCACAACGAGCGCATCAGCGACAGGGCATCGGGATCATCGTCGATGATCAGAATCCTGCGCGCATGGCGTCCGAGGGCCATGGTTCAGTCCTGCATGCGGCGCAGAAAGGCGGGGATCTCGAAATCGTGGCGGTCCGCCCGGTTCAGGTTGGCCATCGCGCCGTCCTCGAGTCCTGGCAGGTTTTCGAGGTCGAGGCCCTTCTGTACCGGCAGGACCACCGGAGATTCCACTTCGCTGGGTGCGGAGCCCTGTCGCGGCTCGCTCTCTTCGAGCATTTCCACCGGCATCCGTGTCCGGTTGACGGTCGGCTGCTGTGCCGCCACCTGCTGCCCGGCGGCGGCAGATTCGAAGCCGGTGGCGATCACCGTCACCTTGACCTTGCCGTTCATTTCCGGGTGAGTGACATAGCCGAAGAGGATCGTCGCATCGGGATCGGCAGCGTCATGGATGATCGACGCGGCATCGTTGACCTCGTGCAGTGTGAGGTCCTCGCCGCCGGTGACGTTGAAGATCACCCCGCGGGCGCCCTGAATCGAGGCGTCCTCGAGCAGTGGCGACGAGACCGCCTGCTGCGCCGCCTCCACCGCCCGGTTCTCGCCCTCGGCGATACCCGTACCCATCAAGGCCATGCCCATGCCCTTCATCACGGTGCGCACGTCGGCGAAGTCGCGGTTGATATCACCGGTCGTGAGGATCAGGTCGGAGATGCCCTGCACCGCCTGCCGCAGCACGTCATCGGCCAGATTGAAGGCCTGGGGAACGGAGGTGTTGCGATCGACGGTGTGCAGCAGCTTGTCGTTGGGAATACAGATCACCGTATCGACGCTCTTGCGCAGCTCGGCCACGCCGGCTTCCGCCTGCTCGCGCCGTCGGCGACCCTCGAAGGAGAAGGGTTTGGTCACCACTGCCACCACCAGCGCGTCGAGTTCCGCGGCCAGCGAGGAGATCACCGGACTGGCGCCAGTGCCGGTGCCGCCTCCGAGTCCGGTCGTGATGAATACCATGTCGGCCCCGCTCATCGCTTCCATCAGACGTTCGGTATCTTCGAGGGCCGACTCTCGGCCGACCTCCGGGCGCGCCCCCGAACCCAGTCCACGGGTCAGCCGCCGGCCGATCTGAATCTTTACCGGAGCCCGACTGACGGCCAGTGCCTGGCAGTCGGTATTGACGGCGATGAAATCGACACCCTCGACACCGGCGGCCATCATCCGATTGATGGCGTTGCCGCCCCCGCCGCCGACGCCCACGACCTTGATCACCGCCCCCGGTGGGGGTGCATCGATCTTCTCGCTCGCTTCGCTCGCCGCCGTGCCGTCCAGTTGATCGACCGCCGGCGCCGTATCTTCGAGATCTTCCAGCGTGAAGTGCAGTCCCGCCGCCTCGCTCTTGCTCATCAGTCCGCTCCCACTTCCTGCCAGGGACGACCCTGGCTGCTCCTCCAGCCCATCAGAACATCTCCCCGAACCATCCCAGACTGCGTTGCATCAACTCCAGCGGCCGCTTCAGCAGGCCCTGTGAAGAGTGGCCGGCCAATTCCCGGGCCCGCTCGCGTCGGCCTCGGCGGATCTCCCAGGCCGCCAGACCCACCGGTACCGCCATCCCCGGCGAGCGGATCTCCTCCACCAGTCCGCCCACTTCCCGCGGTAGACCGACCCTGACCGGCAGACCGAGCACTTCCTCGGCGACTTCCGGCAGACCGGCCAGGTTGGCGCTGCCACCGACGAGCACCGCACCGGCCGGGGCTCTGCGCCGCAAAGCGGCGTTGTCGATGCACTCGCGCACCAGCTCGAAGATCTCCTGTACCCGGGGCTCGACGATGCGCGTGAGCAGTTCGGCGGCCACCAGCCGCGGCGGGCCGCCACCCACCGGCGCGACTTCGATCACCATGTCCTCGTCGCCGCCCGGTACAGCTCGCGCGTGCAGTCGCTTGACGTTCTCCGCCTCGGGGACCGGCGTCCGCAGGCCGATCGAGATGTCATTGGTGATCAGGTCGCCGGCCACCGGCACCGAGGCGGTGAACCACAGGGCGCCTTTTTCGAACAGCGCCACGTCCGTCGTGCCGCCACCGCAGTCGATGAGGAATACGCCCTGCTCGCGCTCTTCCGGGCTGAGCACCGCCTCGGCCGAGGCCAGTTGCGGATAGACCAGGGAGACGACTTCGATGCCCGCATGGTTGAGGGCGCTGACCACGTGTTGGGCAGCCTGCTGGGGGACCGTGACCAGGTGGGCGCTGGCTTCGAGTCGCGCGCCGGTCATGCCCACCGGATCCTGGATCTCATCCTGGCCGTCGAGGGTGTACTCCTGCGGCAGAGCGTGGAGGATCGACTGGCCATCGGGGATCTGCACCGCCCGAACGGTCTCCAGGACTCGCTGGAGATCCTTGCGCGAAACGACCTTCTCCCGGTTCTGGATCGTCACCACCCCTCGGGAGGAGAAGGATCTGGCCTGGGCTGCCGGCACGCTGACCAGAGCGGCTTCAACGCTGCGTGTGGCCATCGATTCCGCCTGTTCGACGGAGGTCTTGATCGAATGGACCAGCGCCTCGAGGTTGACGATCACGCCGCGGCGAATGCCTTCCGTTCGGGATGCGCCGATACCCACCACTTCCAGACTTTCCGGAGACGTGAGCTGGGCGATCACGCAACTGCAGCGGGTCGTGCCGAGATCGATGCAGGTGATCGTATCCGGGGTTCTTGCCATGGGCCTACCTCCGCGGCTCGGGTTGCTCGGCCGGGACCAGGGTCAGACGGCGGGGGAAGCGGAGATCGACGCTCCGGCCTGCGGCGATGCGAGCCACTTCCCTCTTCCAGGTAAAAAGCTTTTCCAGGTTGGTTTCCGGGTGCTGCCGATCGAGCCACAGCACCAGGGAGCCATCGCCCGGCTTGAGTACGATGCGGTCCTTCGGGGAGAGATCGATGATCGTTCCGATGGGAGCCCGTCTGCCGGTGACCCGGACCAGGGCGGCCAGGGCCCGCAGGGCGGGCTGGTCTTCGTCAGTCAGGCGACGGGCATCCGACGCTGTGCGCAGTCCACGGAAGCGGGGCAGTTCGTCGTCGCCCGGCAGGGCGGCTCCGGGAGGAAAGAGATAGCCCTCGGCGTCGATCAGGCGCCATGGACCGTCGTCCGGGCGGCAGCGTGCCACCGCCCGCCGTTCCTCGACGCCCAGGTCGAGCAGGTCGGGGAAGTGCCGGGCGACCACCGCCCGACGCACCGTGGGCAGCGTCTCGATTTCACTGCGTACCGCTTCGATGTCGATCAGTAGCAGGGGCCGTCCGATCTGCTCGCCGGCCAGGTCGCGCAGCCGGCCGGCTTCGAGTCGTTGGCAACCGATGACCCGGATTTCGTGGCAGCGCAGGGTGGAGGAGAGCACGATCGCCCGCCCGCCGAGCAGCAAGAGTGCCACGGTCAGCAGACCGGCCGCGCCGAGCAGGATGGGGAGCAGTCTCGGTGGCCGGCGCCGCCGGGCGTCGGGTTTGCGCTGCTTGCGGACCCTGCGCAGGGAGTCATTCATCGCCGCTCCCTCCAGATCTCGACTTCCATCCGCGGGGCGCGGCCCGTTGCCCGGATCAGCTCCTCGCGCAAGCGATCGATCACGGCCAGCACGTCCGCGGCGCGGGCCTCGCCGCGGTTGATGATGAAATTGCCGTGGACACTCGAGACCTCGGCGCCACCTACCCGGAGGCCCTTGAGACCGAGTTCGTCGACCAGGGCGCCGACGCTCTGGTCGGGATAGTTGGCGAACACGCAGCCCGCCGAGCGCTCGGTCAGCGGCTGGGTGGCCTGGCGGCGTCGCCGGAAGGAGAGCATCCGGCGGCGAATCGCTTCCGGCTCGTCCTCGGGCAGGCGCAGGATGGCGCCGACGACGAAGCGACCCTCGCGGCCGATGAAGCTCTCGCGGTAGGCGAAATCGCCTGCCGCGACTCGGCGTTCTTCGATCCGGCCGTCGCCGGCAGCCAGCAGTACCGTTTCGGTGATCTCGGCGAAGCAGGACTCGTTGGCGCCCGCGTTCATGCGTAGCGCGCCGCCGAGCTGGGCCGGGATGCCCTCGGCGAATTCCACGCCCCGTCGTCCGTGGCGGCATGCCCAGCGTGCCAGACCCGGGATCGCCTGGCCGGCGGCGCAGCGGAATCGCTCGCCGCCGACGGCTTCGGGTGGGAGATTCATCGCGGCGGTGCAGATCACCGCGCCGCGGACGCCCGCATCGGGAGCGACGATGTTGCTGCCCCCGCCGATCACTCGCGGGTCGCTTCCCTGCTCGCGCAGCACGCCATGAAGCGCGGCGGCCTGCTCGGGAGTTGCGGGAAAGAAGACCCACTCCGCCGGTCCACCGACTCTCAGGGTGGTCAGCCGGGCGAGGGGATACTCGGCTTCGAGCCGGACGCCCAGGTCGGCGGCCATCTGTCGGGGATCGAGGGCGGTCATCATTGGCGGCCCTCCGCGCCGAGGCGCGCGACGATGGCGGGTGCGGCGCGGGAGACCGAGCCGGCGCCGAGGGTCAACAGCACGTCCCCGGGTTCGAGGCGAGCGACCGCCGCCTCGACCGCCGCGTCGAGATCGCCGACCCAGCTCGCGTCACGGTGCCCGTGCCCGGTCAGTCCCTCGGCCAGGGCCTCGGACGAGATGCCCTCGCGGGGAGCTTCCCCGGCCGCATACAGGTCGGTGAGCAGGACCACCTCGGCCTGGTGGAAGGCCCGGCAAAACTCGTCGAAAAGGGTTTGCAGCCTCGAATAGCGATGCGGCTGGAAGAGCACCACCACGCGGCGATCGCCCACTGCCTGCCGCAGGGCGCTGAGGGTCGCTTCGATCTCCCGCGGGTGGTGGCCGTAGTCATCGACCACCAGCACTCCGCCGGCCTGCCCCACCTGCTGCATGCGACGGTCGGCACCGCGGAAGCCTTCGAGGGCTCCTGCGGCCTGCTCGAGTTCCACGCCCAGTTCGTCGGCCACCGCCAGGGCAGCGAGGGCATTGAGCGCCTGGTGGCGCCCCGGGGTGGCCAGTCGAACCTGCCGGGAGCCGCCCTGGGGCGGGCGGAACTCGAAGCGCGTCTCGAAGCCGTCGATCTCGAGCTGGGTGATCTGGTAGTCCGCCTGCGGCGTCAGGCCGTACGTCACCACCCGCCGGTCGAGGCGCGGGAGGATGTCCTGCACGCCTTCGTCGTCGAGGCAGGCGATCACCTTGCCATAGAACGGCACCTTGCCCAGGAAGGCGAGAAAGGCCTGCTTGACCGCGTCGAAGTCGCCGTAGTGGTCGAGGTGCTCCCGGTCGATGCCGGTGACCACCGCCACGGTGGGATACAGGCGCAGGAACGAGCCATCGCTCTCGTCGGCCTCGGCCACCAGCACCTGGCCGCCACCGAGACGGGCATGGCTGCCGAGGCTCTCGAGTCGGCCGCCGATGACCACCGTCGGATCGCAGTCGCTGTCCGCCAGCGCGGTGGCGACCATCGACGTGGTGGAAGTCTTGCCATGGGAGCCGGCCACCGCGACGGCGTATTTCATTCGCATCAGCTCACCGAGCATCTCGGCTCGGGGGATGACCGGAATGCGCGCTTGCCGCGCCTCGACCCACTCGGGGTTGTCCTGCGGGACGGCAGAGGAAACCACCACCACATCGCAGCCGGCGAGCCGGCCGGAGTCGTGTCCTTCGAAGACCCGGGCTCCGAGGGCTTCGAGGGCTCGCACCGACTCCCCGCGCTGCAAGTCCGAGCCGCTGACTTCGTAGCCCATGTCGAGCAGCACCTGGGCGATGCCGCACATCCCCGAACCACCGATGCCGATGAAGTGCACCCGGCGCACGCGGCCGAGCCCGCCGATCGGGCGGCGCGAGGGCTTCGTGCTCCGGCGCGACTCAGGCATGGACCCGCCTCCGCTGGGAGACGCCGAGCAGCAGACCGATCAGGGCGAAGGACGAGACCAGCGAGGAGCCGCCGCTCGAAAGGAAGGGCAGGGGCAGGCCCTTGGTGGGCAGCAGGCCGAGGACGATGCCGATGTGGCACAGGGCCTGCCCGACGAGGCACACCGTTGCGCCGAGGGCGATGAGTCGGCCCAGTTCGTCGGGGGCATCCGACGCGGTGCGCGCACCTCTCCAGGCGATGAGCAGGAAGGCCAGCAGCACCACCAGCGCGCCGATCAGTCCCAGTTCCTCGCCGATGATGGCGTAGATGAAATCGTTGTCGGGCTCGGGCAGAAAGAACGCCTTCTGGGTCGACGAGCCGAATCCCTTGCCGAGGATCCCGCCGGAGCCGACGGCGATGATCGACTGCCTCAGTTGTCCTGAAAGCTGGCCCAGGTTGTCGGGCGTAACCATCAGCCCGTCGATGTAGGTCGCCAGACGGGCGCGCCGGTAGGCCGCCATGTTGACCGCCAGGGTGAACACTGCCGCCCCTGCGGTGGAGAGCACGAGAAAGTGCTTGAGACGGCCTCCCGCCGCGAAGATCATCGCCACCGCCGTGGCGAACATCAGCGTGGGTGTTCCCAGGTCGCCGCCGGCGAGGACCAGCCCGCCGATGACACCGGTGATCAGCAGCGGTCGCAGCAGTCCCTCCCAGTGGCCGACGCGCTCGCCGGCCCGCGCCAGCGCCGCGGCCAGCAGCAGCACCAGCACCGGCTTGGCGAACTCGGAGGGCTGCACGCTCAGCGGGCCGAGGCGCAACCAGCGGTGCGTGTTGTTGATCGCCGGCCCGAACAGCGGCAGCAGCAGCACGAAGGCGGTGCCGCCGAGCATCAGCCAGAGCAGGGCAGGCTGCTGCAGCTTGCGGTAATCGGGCAGCGCGACGGCGAAGAGGGTGCCGATGCCCACGACCAGGTAGGCCAGCGAGCGGATCACCGACGTGGTGGCGTCGCCCGAGACGGCATCTTCGAAAACCCGAGCGGAAGTGGAGATCGCCACGCCGCCGACGGCCAGCAGAATCGCCACGCTCGCCGCCCAGAGGTCGGGATTCCGCCGCACTTCCCCGCGTCCGAGCACCTTCATCGTCCGCCCCTCCGTCGCACCAGGGCGGCAAAGACCTCGCCCCGATGGGCGAAGCCGTCGAAGGCATCGAAGGATGCGCAGGCCGGAGAGAGCAGCACCACATCCCCCGGTCGGGCGGTTCGAACCGCCTCTTCGGTGGCCTGCTCGAGACTCTCGCAGCGCTGCACCGGGCAGCCCGCCGCGTCGAGAACGCGGGCGATGGTCTCCCCCGCCTCGCCGAAGGTCAGCGCGCTGGCTCCGCCGGTGGTCAGGGCCCTGG
>JALTMS010000023.1:0-1864 GCA_027001345.1 Acidobacteriota bacterium
GGCCCGAGCAGGCGCAGCCTGCGGCGGGTACCTCGCGTTCGAGTTCTACCGTGGCAGTGAAATTGCGGGTCGAGACGGATTTGAGCCGCGTGTCATGGCAGGCGTCGGGCCGTTCGGCGCCGACGATGCGAAGCACAGTGAACTTGCGCAGGTTCGGCCGTTCGGCACCGAAGCCCGGGTCGAGCGGGTCGACGGCGCGGTCGAAGTCCGCCGCGCGGCGGATCACCAGCACGCCGTCTCCGAGCCCCGGCGCCGTGCCTTCGTAAATCAACTGGGGTTCGGGAACGTCGAAGATGCCGGCGCTGGCGGCGGACAGGGCCAGGGTGCAGACGGCCAGAGAGCAGAACAGGCGGGACAGGGCCATGGCTTCCTCCGCGACGATTGTGCCACGTTCGGGCGGAATTGCGCCGGTGTGTCAGAATCGCGGTCCATGCTGAAGAAGTTCTTGCAAGACACGCTCGACCTGCTGCTCGATCTGCTCGCCGCCCTGGGCCTGCTGCGCGGCGGCTCGGCCTGGTACAAGGCCCGCCTCGCTCGACGCCTCGAGAACAGCGGGCGTCGGGCGGAGAACCTCCGCCGGGCGGCGAGTACGCAGCATCGTATGTGCCCGTCGTGTCGATCGCTGGTCGCGGCCCGCGAGTCGATCTGCCCGACCTGCGGCGCGAGCCTGCGGTCGGTGCCCCGGCCCGGCGTGGGGCGCGTGCTGCGGTCGGTGGTCCCTAGTTTCGGCTCGGTGTCCACCACCCTGCTCGGTCTGATCGCGGCGATCTACCTCGCCGGAGCGCTGGTCTCTCCCGCCCCCGATTCGATGCTCGCGCCCTCCGGGGAGATCCTCAATCGCCTCGGGGCGATGCACCCCTACTGGCTGATCTACCAGGGGCAGTGGTGGCGTGTGGTCAACCCGATCTTCCTCCACGGCGGCCTGCTCCACGTCGGTTTCAACTGCTACGTCCTGTCGGCCATCGGGCCGTTGATCGAGGCGGCCACCGGCCGGCGCCGCTTTCTGGTGCTTTTCGTCGGGACTGGAATCGTCTCTTTCGTCTTTTCGGCGGCCTGGGCCCTGGTGGTGCGCCACTGGAGCCTGGGAGCCTCGGGAGCCCTGTTCGGCCTGATCGGCTATGGCATCGTGGCGGGCTTCCGCTCTCCCGGAGGTTTTCTGCGGCAGGTGGCTCCCCGGCTGGCGATGTGGGCCCTGATCAATTTTCTTCTCGGCCTGGGGCTCGGTTTCGTCGACAACGCCGCCCATCTCGGCGGCCTGCTCGCCGGAGCGGCGGCGGGGCTGGTGATCGGCGGTGAACCCTCCGCCTCGCCGGGGGTCGATCGTCTGTGGACTCTGGCCGCCTGGGCTGCCGGCATTCTCCCCGTGGTCGGCTTTGCCCTCGCCCTGCTCGCGGCTCCTGCCTGATCAGCTCAGCGGATCGATGGACCTTCGCGTTGAAACGCCCGACCAGCGGGCGTTCGCGGCGGTTCGGACGAGGGGCTCATGAGCCGGGCGGGTTCAGAACTTCAGCATTCTTCTCAGTTCGTCCTTGGCCTCGAGCCAGCGCCGGGGATCGCGGGCACGGATGGCCTCTTCGAGCAGCTCGAAGGAGATCTCGTGGCGGATCAGGCCACGGGCCGCGGCCGCCACGCTCAGCTCGCCGGGCAGGCCGCAGAGCAGCACCCGCAGCGGGGCGATCACCTCGAGCACTGTGCCGAGCTGGGGATGTTCCCAGGGATCGAAGCCCGGGACCTCGAGCAGCACTTCCTGGTGGGTGAAGTCGAGGCTTTCCCTCACGCTGCGTCGAGAGCGTACCCGGAGCGGGATCTCCGGCCCATGACCGTGGGCCGCCTCCGGGATCTCGGCATGTCCCGCGCTGCCTTC
>JALTMS010000023.1:1874-8465 GCA_027001345.1 Acidobacteriota bacterium
GACCGACCTGGCCGCCGCCATCGGCCTGCACCAGCTCGAGCGACTCGAGACCAACTGGGAACGGAGTCACGAGATCTGGCGCCAGTACCACCAGGCCTTCGCCGACCTCCAGGGGCGGGTCGTCGGCGCTGCGGGTAATCACCGTATGCAGGATCGGATTGCCGGCCCGGCGGAAGTCGTCCACCAGGGTGCCGAGTACGGGACCGAGCTGGTCGGCGCCGGCAATGGCCAGGGCGCCGTCCGGGAGAAAATCTCTCTGAGCTGAGCAGATCCACAGCAGGTGGCCGGGCACGGGGATTCCTCCGGGCGGACCGCGACAGCGCCCGCCAGGAGATTTCCTGCAGCAGGGCTCCGGGGCCGGGGCAGCCGGGTTATCATACGCTCCCCATGAGCGGCGCCGCAGAAAACTCCCTCCATCCGGGCATCGCCTTGCCTCTGGCTCTGCTGCTCGTCTTTGCCAACTCCGTCTTCGTTGCCGCCGAGTTCGCTCTCGTGCAGGTGCGCCCCGGACAGCTCGAGGCGATGGCCAGGGAAGGCTCGTCTTCGGCGCGACGTGCGCTGCGGCTGCTCGAGCATCTCGACCAGACCCTGGCCGTCTGTCAGGTGGGGGTGACCCTGGCCAGCCTGGGGCTGGGCTGGCTGGGTGAGCCGGCCTTCGCCGCGATCTTCGCCTGGCTCTATTCGCCCACCGAGCCCTGGATCGGCCCGCTGTCCCTGTCGCTGAGCCTGGGCTCGTCGTTCCTGCTGATCACCGTGCTGCACATCGTCCTCGGTGAACAGGTGCCCAAGTACGCGGCGATCGCCGATGCGGGGCGGCTGGCCCGCTGGACGGCCTGGCCGACCCAGATCATGGGGCTGGTCGCCCGGCCCCTGGTGCTGGTCCTCAACGGCATGGTGCGCCTGGCTCTGCGGCCCTTTGGCCTGGCGGAGGTCAATGACGCCGGCGTCCATGGGGCCGAGGACATCCGCCAGATCCTCGTCCACTCGGTGCGCCGCGGTCATATTCGTCGCCTCGATGCTGAGCTGATCGACAACCTGCTGCGTTTTTCCCGCCGGCGGGTGCGGGAGATCATGGTGCCTCGTTCGCGCACGGTGATGCTCGACCTGGGCGCGAGTGCCGAGCAGTGGCTCCGGGTGGTCGAGGAGGAGGGATTCAGCCGCTATCCGGTGGCCGACGGAGATCTCGATCAGGTCGTGGGTGTGGTCCACGTCAAGGATCTCTTCCCCGCCCTGGCCCGGGGGAAGGAGAAGGTGGATTTGCGTCGGCTGGCCCGGGAGATGCTCCTGGTTCCGGAGACGCTGCCGATTCAGGAGCTGCTGCGTCGTTTTCAGCGGTTTCGGGGGCATCTGGCGCTGGTGGTCGACGAGTACGGCGGGATCGCGGGCATCGTGACCCTCGAGGACGTGCTCGAGGAGCTGGTCGGCGAGCTGCGGGACGAGTTCGACGAGGAGGAGCGGGATCCGGTGCGCCAGCGGCCGGGGGGGGGCTATCTGCTCGATCCCTTGCTGCCCGTGGACCTGGCGGCAGAACTGGTCGACGATCCCCCGGAGCCTCCCG
Source organism: Acidobacteriota bacterium (assembly GCA_027001345.1). Classification (GTDB taxonomy): domain Bacteria; phylum Acidobacteriota; class Polarisedimenticolia; order J045; family J045; genus JALTMS01. The sequence continues at coordinate 3,433 of JALTMS010000023.1, forward strand.
AGGGCATCACCTCGGTGGCGGGGCTGATTCACCAGGGCCTCGGACGCCTGCCGCGTCGGGGTGACCGGGTGCCCTTCGGCCCGACCCATCACCTGGTGGCCTCCCAGGTGGAGGGCCCCCAGATCGTCCAGGTCGAGCTTGTTCCCGATTCGGTGGTTTCCGACTGAGAATTCACTGTCGGTGGGGAAATTCTCGTTCGCTCCGAAGTGTTCGATTTCGATACACCTTCTGACACTCCGGTGACGCGGCTGACGGGCCTGGCCCCCAGGGGGCGCGGGGACGGCAGCGGCGAGCCGACCCCGATGCCTTCGCATGGGGATCGAGCCGCCAAAGGGCTTGCTCCGCGCCGCTCGAGATCCATATTGAGCCGGGGGAGCCCTAGCTAGAGGAGACGCGGAAGTGCGAGTCCTGTCGACCCTCCTGGCCATCGTCGCGGTGGCCATCGTTCCGCTGACTGCCCTCGGCGGTCAGTCACCTGCCGAAGAGAACAAGAAGCCTCTCTTCGACACTTCGATGTTCCGGCCGATCGTGGCGTTCCACGAGATCTCGCCGGTCGTCGACGCGGAGTTCGTCACCCTCACGGGGGTGGTCTTCTCCCGTTCTCCCATCGACCGGGTGACCGTCGGCGAGCGGGTGGCGATGATCCGTCCCGCCGAGCCGAAGGACCTGGTCAAGTTGCAGAAGGTTCCGCCAGGGGCCTCCGACGCGCCGTTCCGCACCTATTTCGAGGTGCCGGATGCCGGCCTGCCGCGGCTCGGAGCCAACGATCTCGATGTTCGGGCGCTGAGTGCGGATGGCCGGATGTCGGACCTGCATCGGATCACGATCATCAAGACGGTTTCGAGGGTTGCGGCTCAGTAGCGTTCTCGAAATCCGGCAACACTGCATCGGAAACACCGGGGACTCATTCACCAGGGAAGGGGTGATGCAATGGATCGTTCTTATAACCAAAAGGGGAGCGCGCGGACTGTCTTCATCCTCGCGGTCATGCTCAGCGCCCTGACCCTGCTGGGCATAGCCTTCATTCGCGGCGAAAACATGATCGACCTGCTGGCGCGGGTCCTGACTCAGTACGTGGTGCCGGTCAACGCGGTGATCATGTTTTCGTTTGCCGTGCTTCTTTCGCTGACCGTCGGCGTCTTCGTCCACTACTACCTGTTCGAGCTGCGCGATCCGTTCATGTACGATGCTCAGGCGGCGCGCAAGATGTCCCAGGCGATCCATGCGCCGGGCAAGAGCGCCGATGAGCGGATGACCGAGGTGCGGGCGCTGCTGGACAAGGACACCACCCTCTTCGGGCAGGTTTTTCGTCGTTTCCTGCACGAAAACGGTTTTGCGGCCCCACGACCGGGAAAGGTCTGGCAGGCCCTGCAGGACGAGGAGTTCGAGCGCGTCAAGCGGAACATGATGTACTTCTCGCTGGCCTCGGTGCTCTCCCCCGCGATGGGCTTTCTGGGTACCGCGGTGGGGATGGTCGCTGCGTTCTACGAGATTTCGATCCAGGATACGGTGACGCCGGCGGATCTGGCCATGTCGATCCAGATCGCCCTGATCACCACGGTGATCGGTCTGACGATCAAGACCATCGCCATGCTGCTCAAGACGGCGGTGATCCACAGCATCGGCCGGCGCGAAGACCAGCTCACCGTGGCCTATCAGCGACTGATCGAGCGCTGAGGAGGCTGCTGTGAGAGGTTCTGGCCGATACAGTTTCGACCTCGAGGATGGCTTCGAAGGGGCGGTCGACGTCGTCTTCCTGCTGATCATCTTCTTCCTCGTCGCCTCCTCGTTCGACAAGACCGTGCGGGAGAAGCTCGCCCTGCCCACCCGCGACCCGGACAAGGCGGTGGCTACCAGCCCCCAGACCCGGGAGCGGCTCGACATCACCATCTACCAGGACTCGCGCATCGCCCTGGATCACAAGGAGATCGATGTCGGAGATCCGAACTCGGTGGAGGCCTACCGGCTGGTGGGTGACGCCATCGAGGGCTGGCTCGCCGAGCACAAGCCCGGTCTGTCCGTCGAAAAGGCTCTCGAGGGAGTGGACGTTTTCGTCACCACCGACAAGGAGTCCTATGCGGGAGCGACGCTCAATGTGATCATGGCATGCCTCGACCGTGGGGTGACCCCCCAGGTCATCTTCGAGGAAGCGAGAGTAGCGAGCCGATGACACCGCGAGCGCAGCTTTCCCGGGATCGTTTCTACCGCTACATGAGCATCAGCCTGGCGGTGGTGACGGCCCTGCTGCTGATTCCACCGGACTGGATTCAGCTGCGCCGTCAACCGGAGAAGCCTGCCGAGCCCCAGCCGCGGCCGGTGGAGATCGTGCGCCTGCCGCCGGAAACCCTTCCGCCTCCGCCACCGCTGCCGCCGCGGCCCAAGCCGAAGCCCAAACCTCAGCCGCGGGAAGAGGAGCCGCCGCCCCCCCCAGAGATTCAGGAGGTCGTCAAGCTCCAGCCCCAGCTCGAGGTGCCCGAGATCGAGATTCCCGAGCAGCGAGAGGTGGAAAAGCGTCTCGAACTCCAGGCACAGCAGGTCCAGGAGATCTTCAAGCGCCAGCTCGAGACGCCCGAGATCGAAACGCCTCGGAAGAAGAGTGATCAACGGCGGCCGGAGAAGGTCGTGGTGGACACCCGGCCGGTGGAACTCAGGACGGCGGATCAGCAGGTGGAAGTGACCGTACCGAAGGCGGTTCCGCGACAGCAGCAGGCGACGGAGATTCAGGTGGCGGCGGCGACCAAGGAGTCGTTCCACGATGCGCTGGCTCCGGACGTGGAGGTCGTGACCCCGCGACCGTCCGCCCGGCGCACGGATCGGCCGTCGTTGCAACCGGTCTCCCAGCAACTGAGGACCGGCGTGGCCGTCACCCAGGCCGCGGATGCGCCCGCTGTGGATGTGCCCCGCGGCAACACTTCGCGCCCCTCGCGGGCCGCCCCGGTGGCGATTTCCGGCGCGGTGACCGGTACGCGGGTGGTCTACGACGCCAACCCCGGCAATGCCCCGGAGGTGGCGGTGGCCAGCCCGAAGAAGGCGTCTCGAAGTGGGGCGGCGCCCCAGCTCGCAGCGACCAGCGGCGGCACGGCAGGGCTCAAGTATTCGGCTGCTCCGGCCGATGTGGCTGTTGGGGCGAACACCGGTCCCCGTGGGCGTTCGGCTCCAGCGGGCAAACTCGAGGCGGTGCGCTCGGCACTGGCTCGCAAGTACGGCCTGCCGCTGGTGTCGGTCAACAGCCTCGGGCAGCGCTCCACGGAAGCGGCGCGGTGGAACATGCTCCTGCCCCAGATCAGTGACCTGCTGCGGCAGGGAAGGGGCAAGGGCAACTGGCAAGGTGGTCCGGGAGGGAAGGTGGTTTCGGTGACTCGCGATGGTAATGCCTTCATCATTCGCTACCGCGATGGCATCGTCCACGTTCTCGTCCCGACGGAAGACGGGCTGGCGAACATCTTTGTCGCCCGGACAAAGGGTTCCCGGGAAGTGGTTTCGAAGGTTCAGGAAGCGGAACAGGCGTTGCCCGCCCTGACCCAATACCTCCGAGGTGCATCGTGAATGTCAGAACAAACCGTCGACCTCTTCTCGCAGTTGCGCTCTCGCTGCTGGTAGCAGGTCTGCTGTTCTCCAGCCCCCTGCTGGCCCAGGAAGGCGTGGTGGCGAATCTCGAATCGATTCGCAGCACCGCGGTGGCGGCCTACAATGCGCGCAACTGGCAGGCGGCGGCCGACGCAGCGGACAGCTATTTCTCGACCCTCGATGGAGCCGGCCTGCCCCGAGCGGGCGCAGATTTCGCGCTGGTCTCGTTCATCGGAGGGCATTCGCGCTTCGAGCTGTGGAAGGCCGATCCCGACAGCTTCAAGTACGACTTCGAGCGAGACGTGCTCGGGGCGATGATCAGCTCGCTGCGTATCTTGCAGGACGACCCCTTCTTCAAGCACAACGTGCTGGGGACGGCCTATTTCGAAAAGCTCAAACAGGAGCAGTTTCGCAACCTCGAGTTCGAGAACGCGGCCAACTGGCACATGTACAAGGCGCTGATGGCCCGTGCCGAGGAGCTGGCGGACAAGGATCGGGCGGGCGAGGAGTACACGGCGTTCGCCAAGTACGTACTGCTCTACATCAACCGTGCCTTCGAGATGGCCCGTCATTCGGAAGTGCCCGACATCTACCTCGTCCGGGTGCGCGAGGCTTGCCGTCTCGGTTTCGGCTCGAAATATGACGATCGCTTCGCCCAGCTCTATCAGGTCGTCGGTTTCGACGAGGGCAATGTGCGGGCCGGTGTGCTGTGGCAGATCGGCCTGGACCTGATGAACAGCGAAGGCTCCGATCCAGAGGCTGTGATGGAGGTCTTTGCTGAGGCGGCTCAGGCTACGCGGGGCTACCCCCAGCGGGCAGAGATCTACCGTCAGATGGCGGACTATGCCAGCCGCCAGGACGGTCACGCCTTCAAGCTCAAGGCCGTCGAGTACGGCCGGCTGGCCTTCAAGCTCGATCCGCGCAACCCGGATATCCAGGTGCAGTACGGCACGAGTTTGCACGTGATCTCCTACGCCCACTACAACCAGGGGCGCTACGAGGACGCGCTGAAGACGGCTTCCGAGGCGACTTCCTTCGAATGGGACGGGGATGAAGTGGCCTACTTCGATCTCAGTCGGGCCCAGGCCAACTTTGGCGACAAGATTCAGGCCCTGATCCACGCCGAAAAGGCCTACGACAAGGCGCGCAAGAAGTACACCGGTGCCGAACTCCAGCCCTTCCGTCAGAACTATGCCAACATCCTTCGCCAGTTCGGCCTCAATCAGAAGGCCAGGGACATCGAGGCGGAAGGTCAGGGGAGCTGAAAATGAAGACGATCAAGATCACCTTCCGGCTGCTGCTGCCCCTCGCGCTGACGATCGTGCTGCTGGCGCCGGCTCTGGCCGAGACCTCTCCCGAGCGTGAGCTGGAACAGATCCAGAACATCTATCGGGCGATCACCTCCTATCACACGTTGCTGCAAGGCGATGGCGTGACCAAGCAGATGGTCGATGCGGCGCTCTACG
>JALTMS010000024.1 GCA_027001345.1 Acidobacteriota bacterium
TCGATCAGCGGCGCTTGTTGGCAGAGGCACGCTGGCTGTTCTTGTGGCTGCGTCGAGTGGCGAGGAGCTGCTCGGCCTTGGGGAAAGACTCGAGGGCCTGCGCGACGACTGGGCTTTCCTCGGTGAGGATTCGATCACGCTCTTCCATCCCCCCCGTGGCCAGGGCCAGCTCCGCCCGGAGATAGAGGCCGACGCGCTCGGAGGCCTGCTCGACTTCGTCGAGGGGTGGATCCTCGACTTCCCGGGCCAGCCATGCGACGAAGTCATCGAAGAGCTTTTTCGAGGCCTTGCGATAGGCCAGGCGCTGCTCATCGGTCAGCGGTGAGACGAAGCGGGTGAAGGCGGACTCCCGTACCAGGCGCCGCATCACCTTCGGCTCTTCGGGAATCTCCACCGGCACGTCCGGGGCGATACCGCCGCCGCCGTAGACCTTGCGGCCCGTGTCCGTGTAGTAGACGGGGGCGTCTTCGGGAGCCTTGGGGACCACTTCCCGGGTGTAGTTGTCGTAGTAGTACTCTTCCTCGTTGTCGTAGGGGCGCTGGATGCTGCGGCCGACGGGGGTGTAATACTTCTGAGTGGTCAGGGCCAGTCCGGTGTTCTCGCTGAGCGGATAGACGGACTGCACCAGGCCCTTGCCGAAGGATGTCTCGCCGACCACCAGACCTCGGTCGTGGTCCTGGATCGCTCCGGAGACGATCTCCGATGCCGATGCCGAGCCCCGGTTGATCAGCACCACTACCGGCCAGTCCACCCGGGGGACGTCGCGCAGGGCGTCATAGTCTTGCCGCGTTCCGGGCAGCCGCCCCTCGGTGTAGACCACCAGCTCGTTGGGCTCGAGGAAGCGGCTGGCCACCGAGATGGCCTGGTCGAGCAGGCCGCCTGGGTTGCCCTGGAGATCGAGCACCAGCTTCTTGGCGCCCTGGGCAGCGAGCTTTTCGAGGGCTCGGTCGAGTTCGGCGGTGGTGGTCTCGGTGAAGTTGGCCAGGTGTACGTAGCCGACCTCCGGGCGCAGCATCATCGCCAGGTTGACCGCCGGGGTGCGGATCGCGTCGCGTACCACCGAGAAGACCAGCGGCTTGTCCACCCCGGGGCGGTTGATGGTGATCTCCACTTCGGTGCCCCGGGGACCGCGCAGGTGCTTGACCGACTCCTGGATCGTCAGGCCCATGGTGTCCAGGTCCACGTCGGCCCGGCGGTCACGAATATGGGTGATCACGTCCCCCGCCCGGATGCCCAGCCGCGCGGCCGGCGTGTCGGCGATCGGGGAGACCACGCGCAGGGGCTGGTTGCGGCCCCGCTTGCTGATGACGATCCCCAGCCCGTAGAACGACCCCCGCTGCTCGTCCCGCATGTCGCGGAAAGCCTCGTCGTCGAGGAAGTTGGTGTGGGGGTCGAGAGTCCCCAGCATCCCGTGGATGCCCGCATAGATCACGGACTTGGGTTTGGCCTCCGGCACGTGGCGGCTTTCGATCAGCGAGAGGATCTCGGTGAAGGCAGCCATCCGCGAGCCGGCCCTGGGGGCGGCGGCACGGGCCCCGACGAGCAGGAAAACCAGGGCCACGGCGGCGACGAGAGCGATGCGGCGGGGTGCTAGGAGGGATGATTTCATGAAATACAGTATAGGGGCCGCCCGGACCGGTGGACAACGAACGCTTCGGTAAACCCCGTCTGCGCTCCGGGCGGGCGGGGGCCTCGCCGGCGGGTGTAGAATCGGCAGCCATGTTCGATATCGGTGGTGGTGAGTTCATTCTGCTCGTGGTTCTCGGGCTGCTCGTCTTCGGGCCCCGGCGATTGCCCCAGCTCGGTCGTCAGTTCGGCGGCTTCGTGGGGCAGATGCGTCGGGCGATGAACGACTTCCGCGGGGCCCTCGAGCGCGAGGTGGCCCTCGACGAGGTCAAGCAGGCGGCCAAGCAGGTCGAGGGACTCAAGGCCGACGTCCAGAGCAGTACCCGCGAGTTGCTCGGAGTGGGGCCGCCGGCCCCGGCCGACCCCACCCGGCGCCTGCGTGCTCAGGAGCAGGTGGCGGCGTCTCCGACTCGCCCGGCCGACCCGACCCCGACCCCGAACCCGAACCCCGAGGTCGA
>JALTMS010000025.1 GCA_027001345.1 Acidobacteriota bacterium
TTGAGGTAGGGCAGGTCCGCATAGACCTCGCGCGCCAGCGTCGTCTTTCCGGTCTGTCGAGCACCGGTGATCACGGCCAGCCGGCGCCGCTTTCCGGCAACTGGAAGGCGGGAGGTCAGGAGTCGAGGGACGTGCGAATCGATTCTCATGTGGTGGATATTACAGGGTATCTGGCCGTAACGCAATCGATATCGACCCGGGCCATCGCTGAAGGGCAGCATTCCTCGGGCGCTCCGGCGTCTGGTTGACCGACGTGGAGACGGGGATCCACTCGGCTGAATCTGCTGCTCCACAGAGGTGGTTGACATGGGGGGGGGGGGGGTAAAATTTCTTTCGGAATTTAGCTTTTTTGTGCGGTTTGAAAGGGAGGTGTTTTATGCGAAGTTTGTCGGTTCGTGTCCTGGTGTTGTTCGCCTTCGTGCTCGTGCTGGGCGGCGGTGGCCTCGCCTTCGGCGATGGTGACGTGTGGGCTCAGGGCATCTCCGTAGTTGATGCGGGGGGAGGCCTGTACCAGGTGTTCGTGACCTACGGAGCGGCCTGGGAGTCTACCCAGGGGGAATTCAGCTACAGCCTGATTTTGACACACAAGCGTGACGGTCAGGTGGTGGATGTTCCAATCAATCTCTCCGAGACTGTCCATCCGATTGATGCGTGCGCCGATGCCTGTGGTGGACAGTGCAATTCCGGCGGAAGCTGTCACTACACCCTCGGAAAGGACCCGACGATCCATGAGGGGAGTTGTGGTGTGGCGAGCAAGGTCTGTCCTCTCGATGCAAAGGAGAAAACGGAGTCGGGCTGTACGTGCAGGCGATCCGGTGGCGGCGCCGGCAGTTCACCTCTCCGTCTGATCATGGGCGATACGCTCACACTCAGCATCACCCCCTCACCTGGGTTCAACGAGGGTGATCGAGACAACAACACTCTGACTGTGACGGTGCAGTAGTTCGGGAGGCACGAGAATGCGCAGGATCCTTGTTTTTGCAATCATCGCGAGTCTTTTCGGTCTGGCACCGTCTCTTGCGGGAGAGGTGGACCTGAGGGCTCTGGCCATTACTTTCAACGTCGACTCCAACGGGACGGTGCAGGTGAAGGGTGAGTACGCCGTCTGGCACGACGAAAACCAGTCGGAGTACTCGCTTCGGGCGGAACTCAGGCAGATCCGTGGGGGGGTTACGATCGCCACGCTCTGGACGGAAGATCTCTCCGGCATCATTTCCAATGCGGCGAGTAGTTGCGATACTGGCTGCAAGGTGCAGTCCTGCACTGGATCGTGCAGCGTTGGGGGCGCTGCCGGCAAGTGCAAGACAATGATAGAGAACTGCGATGCCAAAGATGGATATCGCGAGTGCATGTGCGGTCTTGGCTCTGGCCTGATCGACGTGCTGGATATTCAGGCTGGAGATGTCTTCGAGATGGATGTTCAGCCGATTGGCGCCGACGACGTGAATCCGGCCAACAACACTCTTCGGTTGGCGTTCAACTGACGTTGCCGATCTGCATTTCGATCACGAAGCAGGCGCCGGCGTTCTCGCCGGCGCCTCGCGCCTCGATCGTCCCGCCGTGGGCGGCGATCACCTGGCGCACGATGGCCAGGCCGAGGCCCGTTCCCGTGCCGGGGCGGCCGGTGACGTAGGGCTCGAAGATCGTCTCCCGCAGGGCCTCGGGCAGGCCCGGCCCGGTGTCGCTCAGGGTGATGCGCAGCCGCGCCGGTGGGTCGTCGCCGTCGCTCTCCACCCGCACGCGGATCTGACCCCGGCCCTCCATGGCCTGACAGGCGTTGCGGGCCAGGTTGGCCAGGGCCAGGGTCAGCAGGTCGGGATCCGCCAGCACGTGGGCCCCGAGCGCCGCCGGCTCGCCGTCGATCACCAGCTCCACACCCCCGTCGCCGGGGAGCTGCCCCGCCAGGGCCGTGCGCAGCAGGGGCCCGATCTCCACCTCTCGCAGCTTGGGTTCGGGTAGTCGCGCGAAGTCGGCGAACTCCCGCACCAGGCGCTCGAGGCGGCCGACCTCCTGGTCGATGGCCCGGGCCTCGTCGTCCAGCGCCGCGGCCAGGGCGCCTGCGCCCCGCCGGGCCGCCCGGCGG
>JALTMS010000026.1 GCA_027001345.1 Acidobacteriota bacterium
CCTGTCCGACAGCGAGTCCCTCGAAGACCTCGCCGCGCGCGTCTACGGCCGCGCCGCGGTGGCCGGTCTCCTGCAGCGCGCGGGCCTGCCCACCGAAGGGCCCGCCGAGGTCGAGGTGCCACTGGCGCGCACGGTCGAACTCGCCCGAGGGCAGAGCCTGGGAGCCCTGGCCCGACGATACGCGGGCAAGACCGATCGCTGGAAGGTCCTCGCCGCCCTGAGCGGCATCACCGATCCGCGGCGCGCCCGACCGGGGCAGGAGATCGTGATTCCCGCGGTGTTGAAGGTGCGGGTGCGACGGGGGGACAGTCTGTCGGCCTATGCCGCGATGGCCTGGGGAGACGCGGAAGGAGCGGCTCTGCTCGCCGGCTGGAACGGGATGCGCGCCGGGGCCTGGATCCGCCAGGGAGAGTGGATCGAGGTTCCCATCGCCGGACCCTTCGCGGCGCAGGAGTGATCGGCGCGGGCAGTGACGCCCTCAGTGACGCCGGGGATTCTCCATCACCTTGAGGATCGCGTAGTCGAGGGCCTTGTCGAGGGCCTCGAGGATATCCGTCGGCGGTCCCTGATCGTCGAGGCGCGCGGCGAAGGAGGAGGCGCTGTGGTAGTAGAGCGCCGGCACCCGGTTGAGCGCCAGGCAGTAGATGTCCTCGATCAGATCCTGGCTCTTGTCGATCTCGGGACAGCGCTCGAGCTTCTGCTCGAGCATCCGGCAAGCCAGCACCTCGCCCGCGTTGCGAATGCGATCGAGGGAGATTCCGCAGACCTCGCGCATCTCGGGGGTCGAGGTCCCGAGGCTCGGGTTGTCTTCCTCGTGTCGGTGGTCGTATCGGCCCTGAGTGAACAAGATCATCCTCCCGCGGGACGGCATCGCGCGCTCCGCCCTCTTCGAGACGTTGGTTCCCCGGGGGTGCTGCGTCAAGTCGGAGCGGCGCGTACAATGCGCGCAGGGTCTGGGCCAAAGGGGTATGAAGAGCCGTGAAAGCGAAGGGGACCGCCAGCGGTCCGCAGATTCTCGTCGTCGATGACGAGCCCGCCGTGTTGCACGCCCTCGAACTGGTACTCGGCCACGCCGGGTACCGCTGCGTCGGCTGCGAGAGCGGCGGCCGTGCCCTGCAGATTCTCGATGGCCCCACCCCCCTCGATGCGGCGCTGGTCGATCTGGTGCTGCCGGACATCCCCGGCGAGCAGGTGCTCGCCGCCGTGCGCCGCCTGCGCCCCGGCCTGCCACTGATCGCCATCAGCGGCTTCGGCGGCGAGGCCGTCGAGCGCCAGCAGGATCTGGAAGTCGATGCCTTCCTGGCCAAACCCTTCGCGCCCAGCGCCCTGACCGCGTTGATCCGCGAGCACCTGGGCTGCCGGCAGACCTGATCGTCGCCAGCCCGTGTAGAATCCGCGGGCGATGAAAGCCGCCGATCCAGATACCTTCCCCCGCCGGGCGGTGCTGATCCTGGTCCTTCTGGCCGCCGTGCTCGGGGCGCTGGAGCTGGGCCGGCGGGACCTGTGGGCCCCCGACGAGCCGAAGTACGCCCTGGTGGCCCGGGAAATGCTCGAAACCGGGCAGTTCCTCCGACCCCATGTCAACGGCGCACCCTATCCGGACAAGCCCCCGCTGCTCTTCTGGCTGATCGCCCTGGCCTCGTGGTTCACCGGCGGCGTGGGACAGCCCGCGGCGGTGCTGCCTTCGATTCTGGCCATGCTGCTGACCCTGTGGGCCACCGGCCGACTGGCCTTCCGCCTCGGCGGCCAGCGCGCCCCACCGGTGCTGGCGGTGGGGCTGCTGCTGGTGGCCTACCGCTTCATCTCCCAGGGCACCTTCGGCCAGATCGACATGCTGCTGACGGCATGTACCACATGGGCCTTTCTGCTGCTGGTCGAGGGCAGCGGCCTGCTCGAAGACTTCCCTGTCGACCGGCGCCGGATCGCCGGCGCCTTCGCTCTGATGGGGCTGGGCATCCTGGCCAAGGGACCGGTGGCGCTGATCTGCCCGCTGGGCGGCTTTCTTGTCGGGGCGGCGCTGGCCGGCCGGCGGGACACCTGGCGCACGCTGCGCTGGCCGTGGGCCTGGCTGGCCATGCTGGCCGTGGTCGGCGCCTGGCTGATCCCCGCCGCCGTCGGCGCACTGACCGGCGGCCAGCAAGCCTGGCTGGAGAACATCCTCTTCCGCCAGACCGCCGTGCGCTATGCCGCCTCCTGGCACCACCACCAGCCCCCCTGGTATTTCCTGATCGTTCCCTGGTTCGACTTCCTGCCCACCATCTTGCTCTTCCCCGCGGCGCTGGGATCCCTGCTGCGGGGCGACGCGCGCGGCCGGATGGCTCCCCGCCTGCTGGCCGGCGCCTGCCTGTTCGTGCTGATCTTCTTCTCGATCCCCAGCGGCAAGCGCGGGCTGTACCTGATGCCCCTCTACCCCTGGCTGGCCACCTGGCTGGCCATCGATCTGACCGACCGCCTCCAGCGGGGCGGCCGAGCACTGATCCCTCTGCGAGTGGCCGGAGGGCTGCTCGGCGCTGCATTCCTCGCCGCCGCCTTCTGGGCCCCCACCGGCCTGGACCAGGTGCAGCGGCGGCAGGGGATCGATCTGCCCTCGACGCCGATCCTTGCGGTGGTCGCCGGCCTCGCCCTGGCCCACCTGGCCCTTGCCATCCGCCCCGGCCGACAGACCCTGGTCGGCGCCTTCGGCGGCTGGCTGCTGTTCTACGCGATGGTCTTCACCGTCATCCATCCGGCCTTCGACCCCCGCAAGTCCGCCCGTCCGCTGATCGCCGCGATTGACCAGCGAACCGTGGAGGGCGCCTCCGGGGGCATGGTCGATTTCCGCGCCCAGTTCGCCTTCTACGGCGGCCGGCTGCTCACCGCACAGCCCCGGGACGCGCAGGCGATGGAACGCATCGCTCGGCGCCTCGAGAGCGACGAGCCGTTCTGGGTCATCGTTCGCCGTCCCCAGGCCGAGATGCTGCTCTCGCGGATCGCGCCGGATCGCCGCCCCACGCTGATCGTCGAAAAAGGCGTCGGCGACAAGGATCTGGTGGTCTACGCCAACCAGGCCGCCCTGCGCCCGACCGATACGAAGGGAGGCGGGCCGTGACCTCCTCGGGGCGGGGCCTGATGCTCGCCCTGCTGACCCTGGCGATTCTCGGCCCTTCGATTCCGGGCCGGGAGTTGCTGCCCCCGGACGAGCCTCGTTTCGCCTCGATCGCCGACCAGATGGTCCGCGATGGGCAGTGGCTGCTGCCCCGCGACGCCGGGGCCCTCTACCTGGACAAGCCCCCCCTGCTGCTCTGGCTGCAAGCTGCGGCCACCGCCGGCGCGGGACTCGGCCGGGAGATCGCCGCCCGCTGGGCCAGCCTCGCCGCATCGGTGGCCCTGACGCTGCTGGTCTACCAGGCGGGGCGGCGCTGGTTCGACGAGGCGACCGGCTTTCTCGCCGCCCTGATCCTCCCCACTTCTCTGCTGATGCTCGAGCGGGGCGCCTGGGGCTCGACCGACGCGCTACTGGCGCTGTGGATCTTCGCCACCCTCGCCGCCGCCGAGCGGGCCGAGCGGCGGCCTCGACTCGCACCGCTGATCGCCGGCCTGGCCCTGGGCCTGGGCGTCCTGACCAAGGGACCGGTGGCCCTGTTGCTCGTCCTCCTGGCGGTGGCCGCCGGTCTGCCGCGGCGCAACCAGGGCCCATCCTGGCGCACGCTGACCGACCCCCTGTTTTTTCTCGGCCTGGGAGCGGTGGTGGTCCCCTGGGTGGTGGCCGTCGGCCAGCGCGCAGGCTGGGAGGTCTTCGCCCGGGCCGCCTGGCACCACAGCGGCGACCGTTTCCTCGAGTCGTGGGACAATCTCGAGCCCTGGTGGTATCACCTCGAAAACATCTTCACCGGCTTCTTTCCCTGGTCCCTCGCCGCCCTGGGGATGCTCTGGCCGGGTTTCGCCCGCCGCCACCTGGCCGATGGCCGCAGTCGCTGGCTGGCGCTGTGGCTACTGCTGGCAGTGGTCGTCTTCTCGCTGCCCGCGGGCAAGCGGGGGGTCTACCTGCTGCCCCTGTATCCGGCTCTGGCACTGCTCGCTGCACGCGCCCTGCCGGCCCTGGACCGGTGGGCACCGGGGCGACGACTGGGTGCGGGCCTGCTGGTCGGCCTCGGGCTGCTGGCCCTGGGAGTGGGCCTGTGGATCCTCCTGCCCGCCGCCGGCTCCCCGCTGCCTCCGGCGGTGGCCTCCCTGCCCGCGGTGCATGCCGCCGCCGCCGGAGTGATGCTGACGCTGGCGCTGTGCCTGGGCCTCGGCGGTGCGGCCACGCTTTTCGGGAGGGCCCCCCTGTGGGCCGGTCCCCTGGCCTTCGGCCTGGCCACCGGAGCCCTCTGGCCGCTGCTGCTGACCCCCGCCGTCAACCAGGCCCAGGGCGCGCGGCGGCTGGGTCGGGAGATCACCCGGGTTCTGCCGGCCGGGGCCGAGGTGGGCATCACCCCCAACAAGCGCGATCTGGTCCGGCTCTACGCCCTGCCCGGAGCACCACTGTTGGACGATCCCGCCGCGGTGGCCCGGTACCTGGCCGCCAACCCGCGGGCGATGGCCCTGGGCACCGCGGAGGAGCTGGGCCCGCCCCGCGCCTGGCCGCCGGGCACCCGTATCGCATGGTCCACCCGCCTGGGCCGGGACGACCTGTTGCTGGTGGGCCGACCCCCTGGCGACTGATCGCTTTTTTTTCGCTGTAATAACCATTCTCGACTACCCGCATTTGCCCGCTGGCTGTTATCTTTGTCTTCCACCGTTGACAATGCGGGAGGCCGGTCACTAACGTTGGGGTTGTGTGGCTCGGAAATAGCCGGAATCGGTAAGGAGATGGAGTGATGCGCTCCCGGATGCGATGTGTGGTTCTTCTGGCAGTGGCCGTGGTGGCCGTCCTCGGGCTCGGTCCCGTACTGGCCAGCGGCGGAAACTGGAGTTTCGAAGCCCGGGCGATGTACGTCAACCCGGTCGGCGGCGATGGCACGATCAGCGGTCTGGCCCACAGCACCAACGCGGACTTCCACGCGGTGCTCGTCCCGGAGCTGGTGGCAGGCTATCGGGTCAGCGATACCTTCACCGTCGACCTCGGCCTGTCGATCGCCAGCTTCGATGTACAGTTCGACATCAACACCGCCGGCCAGTTCGACGCCGGCGAAGCCGACATGACCATGGTGCAGGTCGCCGGCATCTGGGATGTCGCCCAGTGGGGCGAGACCTCCGTCCGCCTCGGTGTGGTCCTCGCCCAGGCCATGTTCGATGACCTCAACCTGAGCCAGGCCTCGGCCTCCGAGGGACTGCGCCGGGTGACCCTGGACGATGCGCTGCTCTATGGCGTGACCGTGCGTTTCGACACCCCCATCGGCGACAACGGCTGGTATTTCACTTCCAACCTGCGCTACCTGATGGGTGGACCCGACATCGCCATCGAGCGCTACAGCGGTTCGACCTCTTCGGTGATCGGCAGCGGCTCGGCCGACCTCGATCCGCTGATCGTCTCGCTGGGCATCGGCTACCGGTACTGACAAGTTCGGGCTTCGGGGTTCGACCCGGACCCCCTGCCGCGATTCACGTTCTGACTGGCGCTTCCCTGGCGGAAGCGCCCTTTTTTTGCCCGTGGCATGCTTGGGCTCATGGTTCGCAGTCGAGCAGGCTCACCCCGCCGGCGGCGCAAGCCGCGGGACCCCTTGCAGGTCAATCTGCGCTGGCTGGTCTATCTGATCCTGCTGGCGGTGATCGTGCCCACCACCCTGGTCACCGGCATCGGCGTGGCCGTGATGACCTCCCGGGACGGTCCCCGGGACCTGATCTTCGGCATCCTGGTGACGGCCTTCGCCCTGTCGGTGATCGCCGGCGCCTTCCTGCTGCTGGTGCTGGCCTGGCGTGGAGCGCGGCTGGCCAGGATCCAGGAGACCTTCCTCTCCCACATGGGTCACGAACTGCTCACACCCCTGGCCGGCATTCGCCTCCACACCCAGCTCCTCGAGCAGCACCCTCTGCCGGAGGCCTCGCGCTCGTCCCTGGAGTCCATCGCGCGGGAGACCGATCGCTTGCAGGAACTCGTCCAACGCATCCTTCGCTGGCGGGAGATTCGCTCGAGCGCCGACCTCTACCGGCGGCGACGGACCACCACCGGGGAAATCGTCTCCCAGGTCCGCCGCCTGCTTCCGCAGACTTCGCGAGTGAAGATCCGTATCGCCTCTCCCCAGGCGCCGCTGAGGGGCGATCCCGAATCCCTCGCCGAGGCGGTGGTCAACCTGGTCAGCAACGGCCTGAAGTACAGCCCCGAAACGCAGCCGGTGGAACTGGCCGTCCGCCAGCTCGCCGGTCGGGTGATCTTCGTCGTCAGTGACCGGGGGCCGGGTCTGCCGACCGAAGATCGCCAGCGAATCTTCGAGCCTTTCCATCGCAAGGTGCCCCACGGCGTGGTCGATCCCGGTGGCTCGGGTCTCGGACTGGCCATCTCTCGGCAGATCGCCATCGCCCACCGGGGCAAGCTCGGCGCCCTCGACCGCCGGGGCGGCGGCGCGCGCTTCTACCTCCACATTCCCCTGGACCGCAGCCCATGACCCGGACTCCCCATCTGCTCGTCGTCGAAGACGATCGCTCCCTGCGCGAGGGCCTGAGCGCCGCCCTCGAGGGAGCGGGTTACCGCGTTTCCACCGCCATTCGCGGCCAGGACGCCCTGGAGGTGATTCGCGAGCATCCTCCCGACCTGGTGCTGCTCGACCTGATGCTCCCCGGCCTCGACGGCTCCTACGTGCTCGAAGCCGCCCGCAAGGGGGGCTACCAGGGGCCGGTGATCATTCTCTCGGCTCGGGACACGCCCGAGGACAAGATCTACGGCCTGCACGCCGGCGCCGACGACTACGTGACCAAGCCCTTCGACCTCGGCGAATTGCTGGCCCGTATCGTCGCCCGCCTGCGACGCAAGGACGAGGAGCCGTCGCTGGTGGTCGGCGCGATCGAGATCGACTTCGAAACCGGCCGGGTCTTCCGCGACGGGCGGGCGGTTCACCTGACCCCCAAGGAGTTCGACGTGTTGGCCCTGCTCGCCCGGCAGCGCGGCCGTGCGCTGTCTCGCAGCCGCATCGTCGAAGAGGTGTGGGGACCCGAGTACCGAGGCACGCGACGCACGGTGGACAACATCATCCACGGCCTGCGCTCGAAGCTCGAAGAGGATCCCGAAGCGCCGCGACTGCTGGTGACCGTCAGGGCGCGGGGCTATCGCTTCGAGGCGACGCCGACGTAGGCGGCTTGACCACGCGCAGCTCCATGCGGAATTCCTTGACCACGTTGTTGTAGCGGCGCACCGCGTCGAAGAGCACGTTCTGATCGATCTCGCCCTTCTCGAGGCGCTGGCCCCAGGCAGGATCGAGTTCGAGCTTGAAGTCCACCAGCTCGAAGTCCACCCCCAGGTTCAGGCCGAGGGTGGAGTTGGCGCAGCGGCGGCGACGCCACTCGAGATTCTTGCGCTGAGAGAAGAGCAGCAGGCCGTCGGGAGTCACCGCGCGCACGTGGGTCGGATCGTTGAGAAAGTCATCGTGACGAGGATGGGGTACGGCGATCCGGATCCGCGCCCCACCACGGCAGACCCGGTAGAGTTCGCCGATGATCGCGAGATAGGTTTCGGTCTTCTGACCGAGGTGCTCGAGGACGTGGTTGAGCACCACGTCGCTGACCGAATCGTCTTCGAAGGGCCAGGGAAAGACCTCCAGATCGTGCTTCAGGTCCGGCGTCCCGTACTTGTCGACATTGACGTAGCCGTCGAGCGGGTTGCCCCCACAGCCGAGGTTGAGCTTGATCCCGTCACTCACCGCATGGCCTCCAGAGCCGGAATCCTACCCTGTTAGAATCCCGCCCGTCACCGGAGGATACCCGTGAACGTCAGCGAGATGCTCTCCCGGGCTTCGGACTTCGTCTGGGGCCCCTACCTGCTGATCCCCCTGCTGCTGCTGACCGGGCTCTACCTGAGCCTGCGCCTCCGCGGCCTGCAGTTCACCCGCCTCGGCCACTCGCTCTACCTGGCCCTGGTGGTGCGCCGCGAGGCGGATGGGCAAGGGGACATCTCCCACTTCCAGGCCCTGATGACCGCCCTGGCCGCCACCGTCGGCACGGGCAACATCGTCGGCGTAGCGCTGGCTATCGGCGCGGGAGGCCCCGGCGCCCTGTTCTGGATGTGGGTCACGGGCCTGGTGGGAATGGCCACCAAGTACTCCGAAGCGCTGCTCTCGGTGCACTACCGTGTCGTCGATCCGCGGGGCGAGCAGTCGGGCGGACCGATGTACTACCTCTCCCGCGGGATCTCCCTCGGAGCGCTGGGACCGACGCTGGGCACGCTCTTCGCTCTGTTCGCGACGATCGCCTCCTTCGGCATCGGCAACATGGTGCAGTCCAACTCCGTGGCCGACGCCCTCGGTTCGTCGTTCGGCA
>JALTMS010000027.1 GCA_027001345.1 Acidobacteriota bacterium
AGAATCGGATCAAGCGTGGAACGACCTTCCTCGAGCAGGCGCTCGAACTCGACCCCCACGCGCCGCAACAACTGGTCAACCTGGCAGCGGCCTATCTCGAGCAGGATCGCGTGGACGAGGCCCTGGAACTGCTCGATCGCGCCCTCGAGCGCCATCCCAGAGATCTGCTCGCACTCCAGCACCGATGTACCGCTCTGACGCGTCTTGGACGTCGCAACGAGGCGATCGCGGCCTGCCGGGCATTCGTCGACCTTGCCGAGCAACGGCCCGGCTACGAGTCCGCCCTCCGTGAAGTCCGCCGCACTCTGCGTCGCCTTCGGCGCGGTCAGGGCCAAGTGACGGAGAATCCCGAATGAAATCAACTCAGAGATGGCTGCTCCCTGCTGTCGGCGGCCTGCTTCTCGCATCAGGGACGGGAAGCCTCGTGCTCGAGGTCGTCTGGTCGCGATCGCTCAAGCTGATCTTCGGTTCGACGACGCTCGCCGTCAGCACGATCCTCGTGGCCTACATGCTCGGTCTGGGCCTTGGCGGGATCTGGGGCGGCAGGCTCGCCGGGCGCGTGAAGAACGGAGTGCGAGCCTATGGCGTGATGGAAATGGGTGTCGGCCTGTATGCGCTGGCGGTTCCCTTTCTGCTCGAACTCTATCCCAGCCTCCACAAGGCTCTGCTCTCGGGATGGTCCTTCTGGCCGGCGGCGGTCGTCCGCTTCCTGGCCGTCCTGGCCCTGCTGCTGGCGCCGACGCTCTGCATGGGAGCGACATTGCCGATTCTGGTCACGAGCCTGATTCGCTCCGCCGGCGGCTTCGGTCGCCACGTGGGGCTGCTCTACGGCCTGAACACGCTCGGAGCCGTGGTCGGGACCCTGGGATCAGCGTTCTTTCTCTTCGGTGCCGTGGGCCTGCGCTGGAGCAACGTGGTCGGGGCAGGCATGGATTTCCTCGCAGGTGCCGTCGCCTTCTTCATTCTTGCTCCTCGCATCGCTTCGGTCACGCCCGGCGACTCTGAATCGGAGCGCGAGACGGTCAGCGCTCCGCTGCAACGCGCCGGCCGGCGGTGGAACACCAGCCTGCTTTCCTATGGCCTGATCGGCTTCGTCGCCCTGACCTTCGAAGTTGCCTGGTTCCGCCTGCTGTCGATGATTTTCGGTTCCTCGATCTACGCCTTTTCCGTCATGTTGGCCGCCTTTCTGCTCGGCATTGCCGGGGGCAGCCTGCTGATCCGGCGCTGGCTCGACGGTTTTCGCGACCCGAGAGCTGTCTACGCCCTGTTGACCTGCCTGGTCGGTCTGCTCTCGGCCGGTAGCCTGTTCATCGTCCGGGCGCTGCCTTCCCTCTTTCTGGACCTCGTCGAACGAGGAGGTATCACCGGAGAGAACCTCGTCGCTTCCGGAGCGGCGGTTGCTCTGATCGCCCTGCTTCCCGGCACGCTCGCCCTCGGAGCGTTGTTCCCCGTCGCCTGCCGAATGAACGCAGACGCTGCGGGAGAGACGGGAAGGGCGGTGGGCGATGTCTACTTCGTCAACACCATCGGTTCGGCTCTCGGAGCGTTGATCGCGGGCTTCGTACTGATCCCCTTTCTCGGTGTTCGTCACACCCTGGGCCTGGCGGTAGCGCTCGCACTCGTCGTCACGGCGGTGCACTTCCTCTTCCTGCTCGAGCCGCGGTATCGCGGTCAGCGTCTTGCCGGCCTGGCCTCGCTCGGCATTGCGGCAGTCTTCGTTCTCTCTCCTCCAGGCTGGGACCGTGAGAATCTGGTCCGCGGTCTCTACTACCAGACCGTGCTGGATCTCGACTTCGGGGTCCCGCTCGAACCGATGGAGGGAGGAGTGCTCTCCAAGATGCTCTATTACCGCGAGGGGTTGAATACGACCGTCTCGATTCATCAGGTCCCCGGGGGGGTCACGCTCCGGCTCAATGGCAAGAATGACGCATCCCTCGGCGACATGTCGACACAACTCCTGTCGGGCCACATCCCGATGCTCTTCGGCCAGCCGGCACGCAATGCGCTGGTCATCGGCTTCGCTTCCGGAGTCACCACCGGCGCCGTGACACTCCACGGAGCCCAGCGGGTCG
>JALTMS010000028.1 GCA_027001345.1 Acidobacteriota bacterium
ACACCGCTCCCTCGTCGTCGGGATACAGCGGCAGGTAGCGAATGCCCGCCTCTACCAGATCCTGAAAGAAATGGGTCCCGAAGGAGAGGTCGGGCAAGTGGTCGCCCTTCCTGCGAGCCACCTCGATCAGCATCGCCGCATTGTTGATGTCGGAGTAGGTCACTCCCACGCCCAGCCGAATGTCGCCACGGCTGCCCCAGCGTCCGGGACCCATCAACAGGAAGCCGCGGCGAGGCAGGCGCGCATTGAGCAGACCCACGGCCCGGGCCACCTGCTGGAGCTGTTCGCGAGTTTCGAGGGCCGCGTAGGCCTCGCCGTCGATGTAGACCAGGTGGGAGATCCCTTCGAGCAGGCCGCTGGAAACGAAGCGGCGGGCACTGAAGACCACCTGCTCGGCAGGCAGATCGGTGGGGATCGACGCCGGCTGTGACTGTTCGCTATAGCTCTGAGGACGGCACTGGAGCAGGAAGAGGCTATCTCCGTCGCTGGCAAACTCGAGGTCCACCGGCTCGCCGGTGGCCTCGGAGAGCAGTTCGAGCAGCAACCGGACCTGGCGGATGAAGGGCGTGGTGGTGCGCAGACCCTCGAAGGTGACCACCAGATCGTCCCTGTCCACATCGACACGCACCGGCGAGGGGCGGCGCAGGTGGCCCGCGTCGTAGAGCGAGACGATCTGCAGCAGGCCGGGGTAGTCCAGGCCGGTTTCCCGCAGCACCTGCCGGACCTCGAGGGTGACGAAGGCATTGGCTTCGAGATCGATCAGGTCGATCTTGGACGGCGAGTAGCGAGCCACCTCGTCGGGGGTGACGTTGACCCGCAGTTCGCTCTGGCCGGGGGCGATCAGTACCGGATAGTCGTCGCCCAGGCGATCGACGGCTCGGGTGCCGAGACCCGGCACCAGGCGGATCAGACCATCCTCCCTGCGGATCCGCGGCGACCAGCGGAACTCGTTGAGCGAGAAGGCCACGCCGGAAAACGACGGGAAGAAGTACTTGCCCACCCGGCGGCCGACCACCTCCTGGATCATCACGCCCATCTCTTCGTGGACGTCGAGCAGGCCGCGCTCGGCCCGATACTCGATGGGATCGGGTCCGAAGATCGAGGCGTAGACCTCGGCGATGGCATCGGTCAGGGCCTCGAGACGCTGCTCGCGGGAACCCTGGTTGGCCAGGAAGAGGCTCTTGTACTTGCCGGAGAAGGCCGAACCGGAGCGATCCTCGAGCAGCGAGGAAGAGCGCACGATCAGCGGCACGCCCCCGAAATCGTCGAGTGCCCGCTCGAGGCCGGCGACGAGCCCAGGGGGGAAAGGCGAGTTCTTGAAGACCTGGACGATGTGCGGATAGTCTCGGCGGATCTTCTCCAGGCTCATGTACTTGCGGGAGTAGACATCGTCCAGGTTGTTGTAGCGGATGAAGGCCAGCAGGCCGTCGGAAGAGATGTACCAGGTGCGGGGAACCTTGATCTCCTGCAGCAGGGGCTCGTCCTCGGCAGCGGTGCGAATCACCTTTTCGGCAAGAAAGAGCCCCGCGCTCTTGCCCCCCAGCTTGCCGTGAGAATCGACCTCGGCGATCAGGTGGTCGAGCAGGGCGTTGAAGTCCTCCACCCGGACGTGGGGCTTGGCGTGATTGATGAAGTCAAGCTGCTCGGTAAAGAAGCGCCGCAGCAGGGAGACCCGCAGGCCGGTGCGCATCGCCCGGGAAAGATCGTCTTCTTCCAGCTCGATCTCGCCGTAGTGCTCGAGGGCCGCGGCGATGCGCGGGAAAGACGCATCAGGGGCTTCGAGAGCAGAGATCAGGAACGATGCCCGATCCTCACGGATCCAGCGGGCGAGCATCGCCAGCAAGCGCTCATCGCTGAAGGTGCGGCTGGCCAGCTCGAAGGTCTCGTAGCGCAGAGAGTCGAGGGTGCCCAGCTTGCGGCGGGTCTGGGGAACGTTCTCGTCGAGGGAGTGGGTGCTGGCGAAATCCACTCCCGAGTAGCGGGCCAGCAACGCCTCGGCCTGCCCGCTGCCCTGCCAGCAGAGGCGATTGATCAGCCGACGAGTGATACGACCGAGCAGGCCGGCATC
>JALTMS010000029.1 GCA_027001345.1 Acidobacteriota bacterium
AACAAGTACGTCTCGTGGGGAGCCGGGCCCAGGGCCAGCCAATTCCTTGTCCTTGGCGCCAAGGCACGGGCTGCCTTCGATGGCAGGTTCGCCGCCAACGCCGACGATGTAAAAGCGCTAGCAACCGCCGTCCTGAGGCACAGGGTGATACTCAACTTCCAGGCAGAGGTGGCTGGAATAAACGTGCTCGACGTAGTCTCCGATGTGCTGGAAAAAACCCGCCCATGATCGCCGATGTCACTCCGTAGCAAGACACGAGCGGCGCTTGCACTGGTTGCGGGCATCTTGCCGTTTCTCTGCAGTTGCCCCGGACCGGCCGTCATGCAGCGGACCACGGAACAAGTGCCGAAGACAGAGAGGGAGGAAAACGTCGGTACCGCGGAATTCACCCATCCAACCAACCCGGCGACGATCCACGCCAGCGACCATACCGTCACGAAAGAAGAGCCCGAGAAAAAGTCGATCCGCCGCCCGATCGAATTCAGGGCCGCATGGGTGACGCGCTGGGACTGGCACACGGCACAAGACATCGAGCGGATTGTCGCACGTCTCGCCCGGGCCGGGTTCAACGCCGTCTACTTCCAGGTGCGCGGAGCAGCCGACGCGTACTATCGTTCGAAACTTGTCCCGTGGGCGTCTCGTCTCACCGGAAAGCTCGGCGGGGACCCGGGATGGGACCCTTTGCAGACAGCCATCGATTCCGCACGCAAGCACGGTCTCGAGCTACATGCATGGTTCAACGCATGCACGGCATGGAAGGGCAGAAAAAAGCCCGGCCGCAGCAAGCCGGTGCACATGATGCGGGCCCGGCCCGAGTGGCTCGTGCGGGGCCGGGACGGAAAACCGCTCCGCGGTGCAAGCGGCTATCTCTTTTTCAACCCCGCCATACCGGCTTTCCGCAGGCACTTGCTCGCGGTCGTATCGGAGCTCGTCTCCTTCTATGAGATCGACGGTTTGCACCTCGACTACATAAGGTACCCGGCGGCGGACTCATCGCGGGACAGAATCGGCATCACGCTTTGGAAGCAGGCACGGGCCCGGCGGCCGGGACTTTCTCTCGCGGAATTCCAGAGAAAGCGACTGACGGAACTCGTCGGGGAAATACGACACGCGGTCCACAGTATCAGGCCCGACTGTGAGGTGTCGGCCGCCGTGTTCGGTATTTGGAAGAACCGATGGGGCTGGAAAAAGGTAATCCAGGGCTTCTACGACTTTCACCAGGACTCACACGGCTGGACGGAAGCGGGTGCGGTGGATGCACTCGTTCCGATGCTGTACTGGCCTCCCGGAAAATCACGTGGGGCCCGTACCGATTTCTACACCGTTGCCGACGACTATCTTCCACTGTCCGGCAAGGTGCGCCTCATCGCTGGCATCAGGGTGGACAAGGTATCTTTCGAGCAGTTCGAAAACCAGGTACAGAGTCTGCGAGCATCGGTATACGCCGGGCTGGCCCTTTTTTCCTACCAGCTTCTTGTTCGGCGAGGCTGGCTTGAAATGCTGCCGAAGCGGGTTTTCTCAAGCCCTGCACTCGCCCGTCCCCCATCGCCAATGGCCGGCACGCCAGGCGTTTTTCGGCAGGCATTGCGGTTGACTACCGGCCGCCCCGGCCCGCTGGGCAAAAGCAGTATGACAGAGGGAGGATGAATGACGTACATCCTGGCCGTCACCGAGTGGGCCGTGCCGCAGGAGCAGGAATACCCCTGGCTTGCGGGCCAGCTCGGACTCACTGCTTACGACCTGAAGCTGCGTTTGGCGGGAAAGCCTCCGGTGGTGATACGAACCGCAAGCGACGAGGCAGCCCTGACGCCGCTGGCCGCCAATACCTATGCCGTGGGCGGCGACAACCGTTTCCGGGAGTTTTCCGGCTGGCAGCGCGGCATCGACCTCCTGCCCCGCGTCGCTCCTAAGGCACAGGTGCTGCTCCTGGCCAACGATATGTTCGAAAAACCGGGCCCCTCCTTCCTGCGGGATTACGCCACCCCGGAGATCCTGCGCCGGGTGCGCCGCAAGCGCCGGGTCATCGGCCGCATCGACACCACCGGCCACCGCTACCGGGTCTTTGAG
>JALTMS010000030.1 GCA_027001345.1 Acidobacteriota bacterium
CATCACCGAGCGGCTGATCCACAGCGCCATGCCGAAGGCCACCGCCGTCAGCAGGAGAAGACTGACGAGGGCGAACATGGCGCCCTGACGGTAGTCCTTGATATTTTGAGCCAGCACCTCGGCGAGTTGGTCCTCGACCGCCTTGAGCTGATCGATCTTCTCGGTCTGCACATCGAACCAGTGGGTCGGACTGACGTCGAAGCCCTGCCCGTCGCTGTCCTGCAGCGCCAGCTCGCGCAGGCGGAGAGCTTCCTTGACCGCGGGCTTGGCCAGGGCCTCCTCCTTGAACTGCTTGATCTCCGGGGAGGCGAAGGAGGCGAAGACATCGTCGTAGGCCTGCTGCTCGGCGACGAGGGTCGAGAGCTTGAGGAACATGCCGGGGCCGAAACGATCGGCGGCAAAGGTGTTGCTCAGCACGGCGCGCTCGATGCCGGCGCGCTCCTTGGCCTTGAGGAAGTTGGCGTAGGCATTGAGCGTCTGTAGCACATCCTCGTCGCGACAGTAGTGGGAGACCGCCGCAATCGCAGCGAGCAGATCCCGATTGATGCCGGTGTAGTAGCTCAGCGCCTGGCCGATACCAGTCTCGAGCGCAAGCACTTGCTGGCGCGTCTGCTCGAGCGTCCCGAGAGCCTCCTCGGCTTGCGCAACGTACTCACCGACGACCCCCTCCGGCTGCCCACCGATGGCCTGGAGCTGACGCCGGTAGGCCGCGAGCGCCTCGGAAGTCCGCTTGTGCTGAGCCTCGAGTTGCTGGCCGAAGGACTTGCCCCCCGATCCCATGTAGAGCGCCGTGGCGCCTCGCTCGCGCTGCGTCTCGTGGACCAGTGCCCCGATACGCATCCCCAGGGAGGCGAGGCGATCGAGATTCCGAGCCTCTGACCAGGCAGCGGTTTTCTCCACTGTCCCCCAG
This sequence comes from Acidobacteriota bacterium, assembly GCA_027001345.1. Lineage (GTDB taxonomy): Bacteria > Acidobacteriota > Polarisedimenticolia > J045 > J045 > JALTMS01. The sequence continues at coordinate 911 of JALTMS010000030.1, forward strand.
CCGAGAAACAACGCCAGGGTCAGTAGAGGCACGGCAAGCATGATCAGAAGCTTCGTCTTGGTCTGCAGGTTCGCCAGGTAAGACTCCATCAGCGTCTCCAGTCGGGCACGTGGCACCCGAAAGCGGTGCCGCAAGAGAAGCGACATCGCCCTTCGTCTCGGCCGTGCCGACCGCGACTTGAGCCTCCGGCAGCGAGATTCTGGAATCTCGCTGGATCCCCCGGTCGAACGGGATCCTCCGCCCAGACGCGCCGGGTGGAGTGGCGTCTCAGGAGGCCCGCACTTCCCCCCGCAGATGGCGCTCGAAGATCTGACGCAGGGCCTCGGCGGGCAGCGCACCGGGCAGCAGGCCGATCAGCGAACCGCGCTCGAAGAAGGCCATCGTCGGAATCGACTGGATGCCGAAGCTGGAAGCCGTGACGGGGTTGGCGTCCACATCGACCTTGATCACCTGCAGCCTGCCCTCGAAATCAGGGGCCACCTGCTCGAGGGCCCTGGCGAGAAAGCGGCAGGGCGCGCACCACGAAGCCCAGAAATCGACGACAACAGGGAGCTTGGCTTCCTTGACGAGACGATCGAAGGACGCATCGGTGGCATGGATGATGAACTCGGCAGGACGACTCGGATCGATCTGCATCGCTCTTGGCTCCTCGGAGCGGCGGAAGGCGCTGCTGCCGCCCCACACCCTCGACAGATGCAGAACCGAGGAAAAGGGTACAGTCCGGCAGCACCGAGGTGGCACCCCTCCCGTATCTTCGACGAGCCAGAACGTGCTCCTGGTGCAGGTTTTCACGATCAGCTCGGCCGATCGCCGGAAGAAGGCCGCCTTCATGTGATCTATCAGCTCGGGCGGGACAGACGATAGGCCAGTTCCGCGAGACCCACGGAAAGGTGCTCGTGGCGCACGTAGACCTCCTCCGGTAGATCGAGACCGGCGGAAGCGAAGTTCCAGATGGCCTCCACCCCCGCGCAAGCCAGACGACGGGCCATCTCCGCGGCCGCCGCCGGGGGCACGGTGAGGATGCCGAGCCGAATGCCTTCTTCCCGCACCACCTCTCCGAGACGCTCGACCGGGTAGACCGCCACGCCCCCGATGGAAGTACCGATCTTGAGCGGATCGACATCGATCAGAGCGGCGACTTCCAGCCCGTAGCGAGCAAAGCCGGGATAGGCGATCAGCGCACTGCCGAGCCTTCCCGCCCCGACCACCACGGCTCGATAGCTCTGATCGAGGCCCAGCGACGTCTCGATGGCCACACGAATCTCCCGCGCACGAAAACCGACGCGAGGACGACCTCGGACAGCGATCGCAGCCAGGTCCTTGCGTACCTGAGACTCGTCGACCCCCGCATGCTCGGCGAGCCTGGCGCTCGAGACAGCCTGCTCAGAACCCCTGATCGGGCGGACGAAATGCAGGTAACGCACGAGCCGCTCGACCAGCGCGCGCTTGAAAAACCGATCCGAAGTGGCCATGAGCCTCCCGCCGGGCCATCGACCGTCCGCATTCGCATCGCCCGTACAGCCATCGAAGCGGAGTCGCGGGGCGATTGTTTCACCTTCTCCCCTGGCAGAGCAAACCCTGTCCCGGGATCGAGAACCTCCCCTCCCCGGGGGGCGCGTTCTGTCCGCGAGCTGTCCGTTTTCCGGGCAGCCTGACCGGACGCCAGCCGAGGCGCGGAGGCTGCCGGGCTCGTCACGGCAGCGCCCGATCTTTTCCCGCACCGATTCGATCCCGCTGTTTTTCAACAACTTGAGAGCCGCCCGCCGAACTGTTGCCAGCTCCTTGGCACCTTCGTTGCTTTCCACCGAGATCGCCAACCAGCACCCCAGCGACCCCAGGAGGTAACCCATGATCCGTTCGACTCGACTCACTCCCCTCGCCCTGATCGCGCTGCTTCTGGCAGCGTTCACCCTGCCGGCCCTGGCCGAGCCGACCTTCGACCTGCGCATCGACCTGGCTCTCGATGGTTCGACCGCGGAAGCTCTGCGGCCCGGTGACGTGGTGCGCGTCGAACTGCTGCCAGCCGATCAATTCGGAGTCGAGCACGTTGCCGCGCCGATACGTCTCGAACGTACGGTGGGCCGCGACGACATGCAGGCCGAGTGGCGTTTTGCCCGAGCCCTGGCACCGGGCCAGATCTATCGGATGGAGATGACCATCATTCGCAGCGGCGTTGCCGTGCGCTACCTCTCCGCCCTTTCTCGCCTGCCTCGCCACGCGGCGGCCGAACCCGGCGCCATGCGCCTTGAGCGCGGTCAGCGTCGCGACAAGCGGCACACGCTGGTGATGCTGCATCGAGACTCTGACGGCGTCGTCCGCCTGTCCGTGTTCACCGCCTGAGCGGCAACATCGCACTGTGACCCGACAGGAGCCCCGGCCGAGCCGGGGCTCCTGCTTTCATTTACGCGGACCGCCGGAGAGGATCTCTCGATTCCACCTCGGCAGCAGCCTCGAGAAAGCCCCGGACGGCCTCGATGCCGAACCACAGTCCCGCCGCCAGGCGCGCCTGGTGAACGAGCATCGGCCAGCCGTTGAGGGCCCGCAGACCTCGGGCGCGAGCCCGGCGCAAGAAGAGCGTCTCCCAGGGGCGGTAAACCAGATCCACCACCAGGGCCCTTTCCAGCCATTCGATGGGCAGAGGAGGTGCGAGGTGCTCGACCGGTGCCATGCCCAGCGGCGTGGCCTGTACCACCAGCGCCGCCGCCCGCGCCACCGACTCGAGTTCGGGAGCTTCCCAGTCCAGACAACCCGCCACCAGGCCAGCGAAATCCCGCACCGCCCGCTGGGGGGCACGAGTGACCACCCGCACCTCGCGCCCCCGTCGGGCCAGCGCTTCCGCCACGCCCCGAGCCGCACCGCCGGCGCCGAGAATCAGAGCGAGACCCGCAGGCACCGGCTCGCCCAGCGTTGCGCAACACCCTTCCCAGAATCCCTCCCCGTCGGTGTTGGCGCCGAGCAGGGTGCCGTCCTCGCCCCGCACGATGACGTTCACCGCTCCGGCCCGACTCGCCTCCGGCGTCAGCTCATCGACCCGCGCAGCGAGCAGCGTCTTGTGGGGAATCGTCACGTTCGCGCCGTGCCACTGCCCGGCGCGCAGGCGCTCGAGGGCGGCATCGAGCTGCTCGGCTCGCACCTCCACCGGCTGATAGACCAGCGGCGGCCCGCTCTTCGCACTCCAGGTCTCGAAAAGCTGGGCCGAGCGACTGTGGCCCACAGGGTGGCCGAACAGGGCCAGCCGGGCAATCCCCGTCATGCGCGGATGCGCTCGAGATCAGCGAAGAAACGCGGGTAGGAAATGGCCACCCATCCGGGCTCTTCGAGCAGGCTCTCCCCGTCGGCGTGGGCCGCAAGGAAGGCGGCACACATGGCGATGCGGTGGTCGCCGTGGGCCGAGACCCGCGCGCCCTTCAGGCGGGCTCCGCCGCCGATCAGCATCCCATCGTCGGCCTCCTCCACATCCGCCCCGAAGGCCCTGAGCAGAGCCACCGTGGTGGCGATGCGGTCGGACTCCTTGCGCCGCAACTCGGCCGCGCCCCGGATCACCGTCTCCCCTTCGGAGAGGGCCGCAACACAGGCCAACAGCGGAATCTCATCGATCGCATCGACCACGTCGTCGGGTCCGACCTCGATGCCCTGGAGTTCCCCACCCCGAATCGCCAGCCGCCCCATCGGCTCCGCCGCGTCGGAAGTGATCTCTTCGTCGATTTCGGCTCCCATCCGGCGCAGCAGGCGGTAGAAACCCAGACGCGTGGGATTCAGGCACAGTCCCTCGACCACCAGGTCGCTGCCGGGCAAGCTGGCCGCCAGCGCCGCCGCGCAGGCGGCCGACGAAGGATCTCCCGGCACTACCAGGGACAGAGGCGAAAGGGCCGGGCAGCCACCGCCGACCCGATGGTGACAGCCCTGGGTATCGAGACGCTGGAGGGGCGCCCCCATCGCTCGCAGCATCCTCTCGCTGTGGTCCCGGGTCAGGCGCGCCTCCCTGACCTCGCTGGCCCCTTCGGCCTGCAGCGCGGCGAGAATCAGCGCGCTCTTGACCTGCGCGCTGGCCACCCCCGTGGAGACGACCGCTCCCCGCAGACCACCACCGACCACCGTCAGGGGCAGAGTGTCGCCGCCCTCGATCACGGCCCCGAAGGCCGCCAGAGGTTTGCGGACGCGCCCCATCGGGCGAAGCGACAGCGACCTGTCGCCGGCGAGACGAAAGCGGCCGCGACGACCGGCGAGCAGGCCCATCATCAGTCGCGCCGTGGTCCCCGAATTGCCACAGTCGAGTTCCAGCACCGAAGCTGGATCGTCCTGATCCAGGGTGCGCCAGCCGCGACCCTCGACCACCAGAGCCTCGTCCTCGTCGCGGAGCACCGTCCCCGCCCGCTCGAGCAGCCGGCGCGTGCTGCGCACATCCTCGCCGGGAGCCAGACCGGCGATGCGGCTGGTGCCGCGGGCCACCGCCGCCAGCATCAGGGCGCGGTGGGAAATCGACTTGTCACCTGGAACGCTGAGATTGCCCCTGACCTTCGAGCAGGGTCTGAGTCTGCGATCAGCACTCACGCTCACGGTTCTCCTCGGTGCTCGGCGCCAGCCGCCGGTCCACCGCGGCGCAGATGCGCCGCACGCCTTCCATCATCGCATCGAATCCGTCGAAGGTGAGACTCTGGCGTCCATCGCTCAGCGCCTTTTCCGGTTCGGGGTGCACCTCGACCATCAGACCGTCGGCTCCTGCCGCCACCCCGGCCAGGGCCAGGGCGGGCACCATCTCCCGCAGACCCGCGGCGTGGGAGGGATCGACGATCACCGGCAGGTGGGAGCGGGCCTTGAGCACCGGCACCGCCGCCACGTCGAGAGTGTTGCGGGTCGCCGTCTCGAAGGTGCGGATCCCCCGCTCGCAGAGCACCACCCGCGGATTGCCCGCAGCAACGATGTATTCGGCGGCCATCAGCACCTCCTCGGCGGTGGCCATCAGGCCCCGCTTGAGCAACACCGGCCGCGGCTGCTCCCCGACCGCTTGCAGCAGGCGGAAGTTCTGCATGTTGCGCGCCCCGACCTGCAGCACGTCGGCCCGACGCGCCACCCGGTCCACATCGTCGGGAGCCAGCACCTCGGTCACCACTCCCAGACCGGTGGCCGATCGCGCCTCGGCCAGCAGCTCGAGCCCCTCGATACCGAGCCCCTGAAAGCTGTAGGGCGACGAACGAGGCTTGAACGCACCGCCCCGCAGCAGCCGGGCTCCCCCGGCGGCCACCCGCCGGGCAGTGGCGAGCAACTGCTCGCGGGATTCCACCGAACAGGGCCCGGCGATCACCACCACCTCCTCGCCGCCAATGGTCACATCGCCGATCTTGACGCGGGTCGCACGGGGATGGTGTTCGCGGGCGACCAGCGGATAGGGCCGCGCCGCGGGCCGCACCTCCTCGACCCCCGACATGGCCGCCAGGGGCTCGGCCAGGCGCGCAGCGCCATCGCCGATCACACCCACCAGGCTGCGACCGTCGGCCTGGCTGACCTGGACGCGGAAACCCTGCCCTTCGATGAAGCGGACGATCTCCGCCTTGACCCGAACGCTGCAACCCCTGGCGAGTACGGCGATCATCGTCCCTCCTCGTCACCGCCCACGACCAGGGCCTCGAGGAAAGCGCCGGGATCCTCGCCGCGCTCGAGGGCCTCGACCAGAGCCGAACCGACGATCACTCCGTCGACCACATCCGCCAGGGCGGCGACCTGGGCCGCCGAGCGAATCCCGAAACCAGCGCAGACCGGCAGGCGGGCCACCTCCCGCACCCGCGCCAGGTAGGCTCGCAGAGCGGGAGCGATCGCCACCTCGCCGCCGGTGATACCGGCAGTGGTCACCGCGTAGAGAAAGCCCCTGCTGGCCCGGGCCAGGCGCTCGATACGCGGCGGAGCGGTAACCGGAGTGACCAGTTGCACCAGCGCCATCCCCTGGCCTTCGAGCATCCCGCCGAGGGGACCGGCTTCCTCGAGGGGCAGATCGGGAACGATCATCCCCGCCACTCCGGCCTCGGCGGCGCGCCGGACATTCCGTTCGAGCCCCCCGGCCAGCAGCGGATTGAGATAGCTCATCAGGACCACCGGCGCGGCCAGTGGGGCCGCAGCCGCCAGCGTGTCGAGGATCCACGTCAGGCTGGTCCCCGCCTCGAGGGCGATGCGGCTGGCGCGCTGGATCGTGGCTCCGTCGGCCATCGGATCGGAGAACGGCACGCCCACTTCGAGCACTGCGGCCCGGGCCGCGGTGGCTCGCAGCGCCGGGGCGAAGGCATCGAGGGAGGGAAAGCCCGCGGTGAGATAGGCCACCAGAGCCGGCCGCGCCGCCGCGCTCAGGGCAGCGCTCAGGGCCTCGGCCCCCTTCATCGGCTCTGTCCGGAGGCCAGGCTCGGCAGATCCTTGTCCCCCCGCCCGGACAGGCAGATCAGCAGGCTCCCTCCGGGATGTGCGGCCGCCCAGCGTCGGGCGCCCGCCAGAGCGTGGGCCGATTCGAGGGCCGGCAGGATGCCCTCCGCCGCGCAGCACTCGTCGAGAGCTTCGAGTGCCTGCTCGTCGTCGGCGGTGGTGATCGTCACCCGGCCGATGGCAGCCAGCAGGGCGTGCTCCGGACCCACCCCGGGGTAGTCCAGACCGGCCGAGATGGAATGGGTCTCGATCACCTGGCCGTGACGATCTTGCAGCAGCAAAGAACAGGCCCCGTGGAGCACGCCGACCGTGCCCCGGGCGAGGGTCGCCGCGTTGTCTCCCATCCCCTCGCCACGGCCCCCCGCCTCCACTCCGAGCAGTTCGACCCGACGATCGGCCAGCAGGGGGTGGAACAGGCCGATCGCATTGGAGCCCCCACCGATGCAGGCCACCGCCACGTCGGGCAGGGCTCCGTGCTGCTCGAGGATCTGCCGCCGGGCCTCGCTGCCGATCACCGACTGCAAGCGCTGGACGATCCAGGGGTAGGGATGAGGCCCGACGGCCGAGCCGAGCAGGTAGTAGCTCTGTTCGGGATCGGCGACCCAGGCCCGCAGCGCCTCGTCGATGGCGGCGCGCAGGGTGCGATCGCCGCTGTCGACGGGTACCACCGTCGCCCCGAGCCGCTGCATCCGGTCCACGTTGGGAGCCTGCCGCCGAACATCCACCGCCCCCATGTAGACAGTCACCGGCAGACCCACACGTGCGCAGGCGGCGGCAGCGGCCACCCCGTGCTGGCCGGCGCCGGTCTCGGCGATCACCCGTCGGGCGCCCATGGCCCGGGCGAGCAGGGCCTGGCCCAGAGCGTTGTTGATCTTGTGCGCTCCGGTATGGGCCAGATCTTCGCGCTTGAGAAAGACTCTCGCGCCCCAGCGCTCGCCAAGGCGCCGAGCCTCGGTCAGCGGTGTCGGGCGTCCGGCCCAGGTGCTCAATTCCGCCTGCAGCCCGTCGATGAAGGCCGCGTCGTCGAGCAGGATCCGCGACCTCCTTGCCAGGCGCTCGAGCACTCCGGCCAGCAGCTCGGGCACATAG
>JALTMS010000031.1 GCA_027001345.1 Acidobacteriota bacterium
TACCTGACCATCGATCTCGACGCCTTCGACCCGTCCCTGCTCCCCGCCACGGGCACTCCTGAACCGGGAGGCCTGGGTTGGTACGACGTGGTGCGCCTGATCGATGCCGTGGCGGAGTCGCGACGCATCGTCGCCCTGGACGTGGTGGAGTTGTGCCCCATCACGGACCACGGCACCAGCGCCTACATCGCCGCCCGCCTGGTCCACCGGGCCCTGGCGGCAATCCTTCGTCCTCGCTGAAGCGAACCGGAGTCAGGCGGGCTGGGCGTCGAGCAGGTTGTCGCCGCTGCCATCCCGTACGGCGTACTGGAACCCCGGGCGCAAGCTCGACGCACCCACCCGACCGGACTTGTCGATCGCCAGGTAGCCTACCTGAGCGTCGCCGTCATTCCAGCCGCGCTCGTCGATCCGGCCGATGGCCCGCCGGCAGGCCTCGTCGGGGCTCGCTCCGTGTCGCATCAGTTCGACGATCAGGAAGGTGCCGAGGGTCTTCATCACCAGCTCGCCTCTCCCCGTCGCACAGGCCGCGCCCACCGCATTGTCCACGTAGAGGCCGGCGCCAATGATCGGCGAGTCGCCGACCCGTCCCCGCAGCTTGTAGGCCAGTCCGCTGGTGGTGCAGGCCCCCGACAGGTCGCCCTGCTCGTCGATCGCCAACATGCCGATGGTGTCGTGGTTCGCGGCACCTGTCTTCTCTCGGCCGGATGTCGCGAGCAGCCACTGCCTCCACTTCGCTTCGGCCTCGGCGGTCAGCAGATTGGTCTTCTCGAAACCGTTGGCCAGGGCGAAGTCCAGCGCCCCCGATCCGACCAGCATCACATGGGGAGTTTTTTCCATCACCATCCGCGCCACTGAAATCGGGTGCAGGATATGTTCGAGAAAGGCCACCGCGCCGCACTCACCGCGCTGGTCCATGATGCAGGCGTCGAGGGTAACGTGGCCCTCGCCATCCGGTGCGCCGCCGAGCCCCACCGACCGGACCTCGGGATCCGCCTCGCTGACACGCACGCCGGCCTCCACCGCGTCGAGCGCCCGGCCGCCTGCCTCGAGCAGCTCCCAGGCGGCCTCGTTGGCCGCCAGCCCGTGACGCCAGGTCGAGACCACCAGCGGCCGGCGCGCTTCCGCCGGCGGGTCGCCACCACAGCCACTGCCGGCCAGTGATGCCAGGCTCACCGCCCCCGCCCCGATCATGGTCTTGCGCAGGAACTCTCGCCGGCTCTCGATGGACATCGGCCACCTCCTCGATCTGAGCATACTCCGGTCAGCGGGGCACTCGGAAGGGGAAAAGAGGGGCGTCCGTCACCCGACTTCGTTCGCCCATGGAAGTGTTGAACTCCGAGTGCGCGAAGACTACGATGGGCCCGCGGCTGACCGCCGCGCAAGCCCCCCGCCCTCGACCGGGCTTCGGCCCACGGATCGTCGCCCATGATCTCGCTAGCACCGGGCCGAGCCCTGGTTGCTGTACTGCTGCTTCTGGCTGGAGCCGGCCGAGTGACGGCCGCCGGCGGGGTGGCGCGGGTCGCCGCGGCGCCGGTCTCAGGCGCTGCGATTCGCATCGATGGGCGCCTCGACGAGGTCGCCTGGAAGCACGCCGGTGTGATCGAGGAGCTCGTGCAGCAGGATCCTCATCCCGGGCAGGCTACCCCCTATTCCACGGAAGTTCGCATTCTCGCCGACAGCGCGCGACTCTACATCGCCTTCGTCTGCCGTGATCCGGAACCGCGGCGGATCGCCATTCACACCATGCAGCGGGACGGCAACTTCTACGGTGACGATTCGGTGGCCGTGGTTCTCGAGACCCTCGGCGATCAGCGACGAGGTTATCTGTTTCGGGTCAATGCAGCCGGTGCCCGTCTCGACGGCCTGATCTCGGGGCCGGAGAACCTCTCGAACGACTGGGACGGTATCTGGGATGCAGCGGTCGCGCGCGACGAAAGGGGCTGGACCGCCGAGATCGTCATTCCGGCCCAGACCCTGCGCTTTACGCCTCACTCGCGCTCCTGGGGCCTGAATCTCGAACGCTACGTCGCGCGAGATCGGCTCACCTTCCGCTGGACCGCCACGACCCTCGACGCGCGGTTGATCGATCTGCGTCGCGCCGGCCGGCTCGACGGCGTCGAACAGCTCGAGCAAGGACGAGGCATCTCCATCAGCCCCTACGGCCTGGCGCGATCCGACCGCCGAGCTGCCGACGACCACAAGACCCTGACCGGAGATACGGGTCTCGACGTGACCTGGAACATCAACCCAGAGATCTCGGCAGTGCTGACAGTCAATACCGATTTTGCCGAGACGGAAGTCGATACACGGCAGGTGAACCTGACCCGCTTCCCGCTCTTCTTTCCCGAAAAGCGCTCCTTCTTTCTCGAAGGCTCGAACCTCTTCGCCTTCGGCAGCGGTCTGGGAACCGACTTCATTCCCTTCTTCTCCCGCCGCATCGGCCTGCGTCACGGGCGAGCGGTACCGATCGATGTGGGACTCAAGCTCCTCGGCCAGAGCGGCCGCTGGGGCGTGGCTCTGCTCGACACCCAGACCGGATCGACCACGGCCACCCCGGGCACCAACCTCTTTGCGGGACGCGTGACCTACGATGCCAACGAGCACCTGACCGTGGGAACCATCGTTACCCGGGGCGATCCCGACGGGGTGGACGACAATTCCCTCTATGGTTTCGACCTGCTGTGGCAGACATCGACCTTTCGCGGGGACAAGAACTTCTCGGTCGGCGCCTGGACGGCGCTTTCTCGCGGCCGGAGCAGCGGGGGGCGCTCGGGCTGGGGTCTGAAGGTGGACTATCCCAACGACCTGTGGGATGGCTTCTTCGTCTACAAACGCTTTGGAGAGGGACTCGACCCGGCCCTCGGTTTCTTGCCCCGGCCCGGCACCCGCTGGTACCAGGGAGGCGGCGCCTACCAGCCTCGACCCGCTGGAGGCGCCTTTGGCTGGGTCCGCCAGTTCTTCTTCGAACTCTACGGCTCTCTGGTGCTCGACGCCGGGGGCCGCGCTGAGTCGTGGAAGATCTTCACCGCCCCTTTCAACGCCCGCACCGAGTCCGGCGAGCATATCGAGGGGAACGTCATGCCGCGCTTCGAGCGCCTCGACGAGCCGTTCGAGATCGCTCCGGGAGTCATCATCGCCCCCGGCTCCTATAACTTCACTCGCTACCGGGTCGAGGCCCAGTCTTCGCGTCACCGCGCCTGGCAGGTCGGTGGCCGGGTCTGGTGGGGCGCCTTCTATGGGGGTCACCTCGAGGAGTACCAGTCGTTCCTTCGCTGGACCAGCCCCCATGGTCACATTCAGCTCGCCGCCGAGGCGGAAAACAACTTCGGCACTCTGCCCGCGGGAAAGTTCATCCAGCGCCTGTGGCAGCTCAAGGCGATCTACGCCTTCACCCCCGACCTGCTGCTCTCGAGCTTCTTCCAGTACGACTCCGAGTCCCGCAATCTGGGACTCAACTCGCGCCTGCGCTGGACGCTGCAGCCGGGTAACGATCTTTACGTGGTCTGGAATCACGACTGGTTGCACCCCATCGGCAGCACCAGCCACCTGGCATTGAAACCGGTCCGTGACCAGCTCGTCGTCAAGCTACGATGGACCTTCCGGCCGCTGTGATCGGCGGTGGTATCGACCCCCCTCGGCGAATCGGCAGCGCGCGGCTCAAGTCGTTGTCATGAAGAGTCGATAAGACCTGCATGGGGTTGGCTGCCGGAGGCGCGGCGTCTGACGGAGGCTCAGTGTCTGAACATCTCGGTCGCAAGAAGACGGATGCCGACTACGGCCTCGGCGAGCACACCCTGGACATGAGCGAACTGAGCCTGGTCAGCGCGGAGGAACTGACCCGACGCCTCGTCGGCGCCTTCGAGTCACCGAACTACTCCCCTCCCCGACTCCCCTCGGTAGCCACCGAGTTGCTCAGTCTTTCGCAGAATCCCGACGTGGAGTTCTCGGAGATCGAAGCTCTCCTCGAGCGAGACGCGATGCTGGCCGGGGAGATTCTCTCCCTGGCGCGCTCGGCGTTCTACAGTCGCGCTCGGCAGGTCGACAGCATGCGTGCGGCGCTGGTCCTGATCGGCCTGACCAAGCTGCAGCAAGTGGTACTGCAAGCGGCAATGGACCTGCGGGTGTTTCGGTCGGATGCCTACGCCGGCCCGATGGAAAGACTGCGTCACCACGCCCGGGCCACGGCGCATCTCTCGCGCATCATCTCGATGTACACCCCGATGGCCGAGGAGCAGGCATTCCTCTGCGGACTGCTCCACGATGTCGGCATCGCCGGCATCTTGCTCGTGCTCGGTGATGCGGGGCGCGGGCAGCAGCCGCCGGACCTGACCGCCATCTGGCCGGCGATCGACGGGGCCCACGCCAAAGCCGGCACCAGGATGGTCGAGCTGTGGGGCCTGCCGGCGGAGTACGCGATGGTCGTCGGGGCCCATCATCAGGTGCTGATCGAGGGCTACCCCCATCCTCTCGCGGCCACTGTGTGCCTGGCCGAGGAACTGAGCAAGGAGCTGGACTTCGCCCTCGCTCCGAAGCCGGGCAGCGCCGCCAAGGCCGATGGCGGGCTGCTGACCGCCGGCAATATCGATAGCAGCACGCCAGCGACCCTCGATACCGCCCGCGAGGCACTCGGCCTGACCGATCAGGTCCTCGAGCTGATTCGCAACGATGCCGAGCAGTGGGCTGCCAGCGATCGGACGGCCGTGGCAGGCTGAACCTCGTCGGCCCGAAGGTTCGCTGGCGTGCTGAGCCGAAGCGTGGCCGGCGCTCACTTTTCGGGCGGGTCAAGCGGCAGGCCAGTGCGGCGGAGCCGCGAGACCATCTCCGCCGCCGCGAAACCCGCCAGCAGATCCCGGGACGCCGGGTTTTTCCCGCCTAGTAAGACGCTCGGGGCCAGATCCCGCGCCCCACCGCCGGAGCGGCACCACGAACAGGCAGAAGAACCACAGCCGGAATCCGAGCCCGGCGTCCTCTGCCGCCACCCCGGTCGCGCGGTGATCGTTGGCCTGATCCGCAAGCAGTTGATCGGCAATACCTTGCCAGGGTACTGGCATCGCTCGCGCCGAACTGGCATCTTGCTACTCGGCTGAATCGGCTCGAGGAGGAAGCAGGCGTATGACGGAGACCGGTACCCAGCAGCCCGCCGCCACGCGGGCACACTGGCTCGAGCGCAGCCGCTTTCATCTCGTCCTGATCGCCGTTGCCTTCAACCTCGCCGTCTTTGCTCTCACACGCCTCGGCCTGCTGATCCAGAGCTGGAACGACGTTGCACCGGGTGTCCTCGACGTTGTCGGCATCTTCACCGTCGGCGTGATCTACGATCTGGCACTGAGCAGCTACTTCTTCATCCCCTTCGTGATCTACCTGATCTTCGTTCCCCAGAAGATCTTCCGCTGGAAGATCCACCGCTGGCTGATTTACGCCCTCTTCCTGCTCTACGCTTATGGGCTGTTCTTCACGCAGGTCGCCGAATGGCTTTTCTGGGAAGAGTTCGGAGTGCGCTTCAACTTCATATCCGTCGACTATCTCATCTACCGGCGGGAAGTGACCGACAACATTGCCCAGTCCTATCCCGTTGCCATCCTCTTCGAGGGGATCTTCGTCGCCACCTTGGCCGCCGGTCTGCTGATCCGTACTGCCGTCAAGCGTGCCGCTCGTGCCGACGAGCCGTTCCGGCGACGGCTGGCCGTCGGCGCCAGTCTGCTGGCTCTGCCCGTCACCGCGTTCTTTCTCGTCGGCCAGTCGCTCCACGAGATCTCGGACAATCGTTTCGAGAACGAGCTGGCAGTCAACGGGATCTACCAGTTCTTCCACGCCTTCGCAGCCAACGAGCTGGACTACCGGACCTTCTACGCCACTCGTCCGGAGGCGGAGGTGGCGAGCCGACTGCGCCGCCTGGTCGAGGAACCGGAGGTCGACTTCGTCGGCGATCAGCCCCTCGATTTGCGCCGGCGTATCCGCGGCCGCGAGGACGGGGGCCGCAAACTCAACGTGATCCTCGTCAGCGTCGAGAGTCTCAGCGCCAAGTACCTCGGAGTCTTCGGCAATCAGCAGGGGATCACGCCCTATCTCGATGCTCTGGCTGAAGACTCTCTGTTCTTCACGAACTTCTTCGCCACTGGCACACGCACTGCTCGAGGGCTCGAGTCGATCACCCTCTCCGTGCCCCCCACGCCCGGCCGGTCGCTCCTCAAGCGCCAGGACAATGCCGGCTTGTTCTGTCTCGGCAGCGTGTTCCAGGATCTGGGGTACGACACCAAGTTTCTCTACGGTGGCCGAGGTTACTTCGACAACATGAACACCTTCTTCTCGCGTAACGGCTACACGGTGCTGGATATCTCGGATGTACCGCGGGAAGAAATCAGCTTCGAGAACGCCTGGGGCATGGCGGACGAAGATCTCTTCCGGCGCACGATGCTCGAAGCTGATCGCGACTTCGAGCAGGGAACGCCGTTCTTCTTTCAGGTCATGACCACATCGAATCACAGGCCCTACACTTATCCCGACGGCCGAATCGACATCCCTTCGGGCACGGGGCGTCCGGGAGCGGTCAAGTACGCCGACTACGCGCTGCACTACCTGCTCGAGCAGGCTCGCTCCCGACCATGGTTCGATACCACGGTGTTCGTGATCGTGGCCGACCACTGCGCGGGAAGCGCCGGACGCTCCGCGCTGCCGCTGTTTCGTTACCATATTCCGATGTTCATCTACGCACCCGCGCTCATCGAACCGAGGCAGATCGACACACTCTCCTCTCAGATCGACATCGCCCCCACCCTGCTCGGTCTGCTGGGCCTGCCCTACGAGAGTCGCTTCTTCGGCAAGGACATTCTGCGCATGAGTCCGAACGAGGGACGCGCACTGATCGGCAACTATCAGCGACTCGGCCTGTACCGCAACGGCAAGATGGCCTACCTCTCGCCCAAGCAGCAGATCAACGTGGTGGACGATCCCCTTGGTGAGGCTCGCGACAGCCGAGAGATCCTGCCGGCAGATCGCCAGCTCGTCGAGGATACGATCGCCTTCTACCAGGGGGCCAGTGATATCTTCGACCGGCGGCTATACGACCGCTGATCGTCGGCGCACACACCGACGCACAGGGAGAATCTCCATGATCGAAGAGAGGGACGGGTGGTTGGTAGTCAACGTGCGCGAGGCGCGCTGGTATGAGAGCCAGGCTTTCGGCAAGGTCTGTTCCTTCGAAGATCCGAGCCAACCCTTCCCCGAGACGGGTGTTCGCCTCTTCTTGCTCGAACCGGGCAAGCCCAACTGTCGCTACCACCGGGAGTCGGCCCAGGAAGATCTGCTCGTGCTCTCGGGACAATGCCGTCTGCTGGTCAATGACCAGGAGCGGTTGCTCGAGCCCTGGGACTACGTGCACTTGCCCCCCGGCGTCAGCCACGTACTCGTCGGTACCGGTCAAGGCCCCTGCGCGGTGCTGATGATCGGCCACCGTCCAGAAAACCACCAGCTCTTCTATCCAGCAAGCGAAGTGGCCCGCAGGCACGGCGCCGAAGCCCCGCAACCCACCGCAGATCCGCGTGTCGCTTACTCCGATGTCGCGCCGCGGGTCGCCATCAAAGCTCCCGATTGGCCTCGCTGATCGGCGTGGATCGGGGGGTGCCCAGGCGAGCGCGCGGCGAGAGATCGAGGGGGCTCGGAGCACAGTGCGCTGGACAGTTGACGCCCCCCACGCAGAGTCGAGCAGGGCGTCAAATGTCCGGCGCGGCCTCTGCCTCGACCCGGGTCTCGACCTCGAGAACGATCTTGTTGATGATGCGCCAGCGCTGATCGTCGTGGCGCCCGACGATGATGTTCCGTCGCTCGTCGATCAAGACCCGCGGCGAGTGCCGGCCTCGTAGCCGTGTCCTGTAGCGCAGCAAAGCGAAGCCCGTCTCGCCCGCGTACCACTCCCGCTCGACGCGAAACTCCATCGACAGAAGCTCGAAGCGCCCGATGTCGCGCTCGATCTTTGCCGCCAATCCCGCCTTGTCCTCGAAGGCGCCCGTGGGGAGCGCGTAAGATGAGTAGTCCTCGCCGAAGCCCGCGAGATAGGCCTCCCGATCCCGCCGCTCGTAGGCGGCCTGGGTCCGGGAGAGCAGCTCGAGAAAGGCCTCGGCCCGTGGGTGTTTGCTTTCCATGCGGAGAAAGTGTCACATCCCCGCGCTCGGGACAAGCAGCGGTCGCCGCGCAGGCGGGTCCTCCGTCGCCGCTGCGCCGGGCTCCGACGGCGCCACGCATTACGGACAGGCACCGCTGTTCGGGCGTACGGCGCCGGTGCTGTCGCGCCCCAGACTGCCCTCTCCGCCGGACATCACCCCCGTCACGAGATAGAAGTAGCCGTTCCCGGCGCTGACCGCGTCGGTCTCGGTGACATCTGGATCTCCATCGAGATCGGCATC
>JALTMS010000032.1 GCA_027001345.1 Acidobacteriota bacterium
AGCGCCCGTCGGCGGCGATCGAAGCGGGTGGCGGCGACCTCCACCTCGTACGCAGCCTCCAGCGCCTCGACCAGACGCCCCGAACCCTGTCCCCGGATCCAGCGAAGCCAGGGGGCCAGCCGGGCCGGGTCCGCCGCCGCCACCTCCGCGAGCTGCCGGCTGGCACGGCGTCCGAGGGCTGGTATCAAGGCGCGCAGATCCTCGGCAGCCCCGGCGGCGCCCGCTGCCGCCGCGCCCTCGGCCCAGCGCTCGAGAGTCGTGGCGAGCTGCTCCGGATCGACCGGGGACAGGATGCCCTCCCCCGGCCCCAGCCGTCGCGTCTCACCCCCGGGGCTGCTCAGGGCGATGGTTGCCCGGCGGTGGTCGAGAGTCATGCTGACGTGGGCTCCACTGCCCACTTCGATCTGCACCCCGAGGGGGATCAGCGAGAGTTCGACTCCCGTGACCGGAGTGCCGATCAGCTCCCGATCCGCCCAGGCCGCCAGATCGGGCCAGGCCGAACGTCCACCACGGATCCGGCGAGGAGCCCCACGACAGAGCAACACCGCTCCGGGGGGCGGCTCGAGGTCCAGCCGCAGTCCGGGCCCCGCACCCTCGAAGATCAAGTGCAGGCCATGGCGTTCGACGGGCAGGATCCGCTCGAGTCTGCGCCCGTGCAGGCCACCGGCCAGGTAGGGAAACGTGGCGAGCAGAGAAAGAGGCTCCATCGGGGATGGGCGCAACGAAAAAGCGCCGGCTCAACCGGCGCCGCTCCGTCAGTGCTCGGAGATGGGACTGCCCGAGGCCTCGACGCCCATCGCCTCCTCGACGAGCTGCTCCATCGCCTCGAAGGGCTTGCGGCTGGCCTCGGAGAGTTCGCTGACCACCAGGGCCTTGGCTCGATCGAGCATCTTCCGTTCCCGGTAGGAGAGAGTCTTGACCGTATTGAGAAAGGTCAGGTTCTTGAGCACCTCGGCCACCTGCTCGATGTCGCCCGAGCGCATCTTGGCCTGGTTCTCCTGGTAGCGACCCTTCCAGTCGGAAGGCACCTCGACCTCGGCGTCACGCAGCTTGTCGAGAACCTTGCCCACCCGAGTCCGCGGGACGAGCTTGCGCAGACCGACGGCCTTGCTGTTTTCCACCGGAACCATGACGATGCTGTCGCTCTGGACGATTCGTAGACTGATGTAGGTGGCTCTGTTGCCCCCGTAGCTCAAATCGCGAATCTCGTTGACGATGCCCACGCCGTGGTTGGGATAGACGACCTTGTCACCGACCTTGAACTTCAAAGCATGCCTCCTCCGCCCGGCACACATCCGCAGCGGAACCCCTCCGGCCGGGACAGCTCAAGCCTCCGGCCACAAGGCTGGATTTGGTTGATAATAAAGGACATTCTCCCGATTGGCAAGTCTCCCTCCCAATCGGGCACAATGAACCGATGCGAACGCGAGCCAGAAAGCGGCGTCTACCCAGCGGCCCCTGGCTTGTGGCGGCCGATGGGGAAGGCAACGTCTTCGAAATCCCAGGTCTGCTGGCTGTGGGACGTTCGGGGGGCTGCTGGATGCGCCCGCCGCCGCGGCGCTGGGCTCCACTGCCCCAAGGCTCGCTTTTATTTCGCCTTCCGGATCGCCGCCCCGTGGGCTGGGACGCAGCCGAGGGTCGCGCAGTCGTACTCGACGAATACGAAGGACGGGAGGTCTTCGCGGCCTGCACTTTCCTCCCTCCGGCCCACACCGCTCTGCACCTGGCCGCCTGGAAGAAGCTGCCGCAAGCCGGCCCCTTGCCGCTGTACGCCTACTGCGCGCTGGGCTTCCACAAGGGCTCTTTCGTGACCCCCGCGGTGCGGGTCGATGCAGATCGGCGGCAGGATCTGGTCGAATTCGACGAGCAGGAAGTCCAGGCCGGGGCCCGGGCGATGCTCGAGCGGTACCCGGACAACCGGCTCGCCGCCCACCTGGTGGAGAACTGTGCGCTGGACTACTGCTGTCCTGCGGCACGCAACTGGGTTCTCGGACGCTGGGAAGCCCCCCTCCCCACCTCGCCGGCTTGCAACGCCGACTGCGTGGGCTGCCTCTCCTTCC
>JALTMS010000033.1 GCA_027001345.1 Acidobacteriota bacterium
CGCCATGGGCGCCCGGATCGAAGGCGCGGGAAGTTCCACCATTCGGATCGAGGGGGTCGATACCCTGGACGGGGCCGAGCACCGGGTCGTGCCCGACCGCATCGAGGCCGGCACCTACCTGGTGGCGGCAGCGATCACCGGCGGCAAGGTCACCCTGGAGGATGTGGAACCGGCCCACCTCGAGGCGGTGATTTCTTTGCTTGGCGAGGTGGGCCTGCGCCTGGAAGTAGGCGAGGGCTGGATCCGCATCGGCAACGGTCGACCCCTCCGCGCTCGCGACATGGAGACCCAGCCCTACCCCGGCTTCCCCACCGACCTGCAGGCCCAGTACATGGTGCTGATGAGCCAGGCTGGAGGCCGCAGCCGCATCCGCGAGACGATCTTCGAGCAGCGCTTCATGCACGTCCCCGAGCTGCGGCGCATGGGTGCCTCCATCGAGCTGGCCGGCAACCTGGCCACGGTGGAAGGCCCCACCCCCCTGACCGGCGCCGAGGTCACCGCCTCCGACCTGCGCGCCTCCGCCTGCTTGGTGCTCGCCGGACTGGCAGCCCGTGGCGAGACCCTCGTACATCGGGTTTACCATCTCGATCGCGGCTACGAGCGCATCGAAGAAAAACTCGCCGCCCTCGGCGCCCGCATCGAGCGCCTGTCCGACTGAAAGCGGGTCTGCCGAAACATGACCTGCAAGTGGCGCGACACCCTTCGTGGCCAGGTGCTCGAGCATCAAGCGCCGCTCCCGCGCCACTTCAACGCCGGGCTCGCACCGCTGACCTGAGGACCGTCTGGAAAGGAGAAGGCAATTTGCGGCGGCGACTGCCATGGCGCAGTCGCCGCCGCCTGGAGGATCCGCGGAGTTCCGGCAGCAGGTCCCCGTCGGTCAGGGACAAGGTGCGTAGTTGCTTCTTTCGGCGCTGGTCCCCTGTCCAAGTGATCCTTCGCTTCCGCCTCCGTCCTCGGCGGTGATGATGAAGAACCAGCCGGCCCCCGCGGTGGGTCGGTCCGTGATGACGAGCTGCGTGTCGGTCAGGTCGGCATCGAGACTGTCGATACAATCTCCGTAGTTGGTGTAGCCCAGGGCGGCGATGTCGCCGCGATAGTGGTGGTAGAGTGCGGCCGAAGGCTCCGGATCCCACTCCAGGGTGTCCGCATCGAGCCAGCGCAAGCCGTGTACTTTTCCGGGGGTCCGTCCGGCGTTCATCTCGTAGGCGCCCATGTCCTGCTGGCAGAGCAGGTCTCCGTCGTAGTCCCGAAGCCGCAGGCGTCCCTCGACATCCTTGGCAGGTGTGCCGGTATAGACGGTGGGAGCCCGCGCCGCGTCGATCGACGGCGAGCCGCTCTGGAGACCGTGAACCGCGTCGAAGAGCGGATCGGCGGAGATGTTGCCGCTGCCGGCCGAGCAGTCCGGGGAGCCGGTGTTCGAGCGGCTGACCACGAGGCAGTCTACCGCCACCAGGTCTCCACCCGTGTTGCCCCAGGCGATGGAGTCGGTGAGGTTGACGCTCCCCCCGGCGGAGTTCTCGATACCCGCACCCGCGTTGTCGGCCAGGGTGCACGAGTCCGCATCGAGACTCCCTCCAGCCTGGAGCAGCACCCCATGGCCTCCCGTCCCCGAGACCAGGGAGGACCTGAGGGTCAGCTCACCAGCCACCAGGAGACCGTGAGAGCTGAGGTTCTCCAGCTTGGAGCGATCCATTTCGAGGGAAGCCCCCGTGGCCAGGTCCACGCCCTGAGCCACGGAGGCGTCCGCCGTCACACCGCGCGCCCGATGGCTGCCGCCGTCGAGGTCGAAGCCGACGCTGGTGATGTTGCGCAGATGGAGTTTCTCGATCTCCGTCGAGACGGCAGCCCGCAGTCCCGTAGCTCCCTCGAGGGTCAGCCCGCGAAGCTGGAACTCGGTGGACCCGGCGGTGGAGACCAGGTCGAGGGCGATGCCCGAGCCACCGTCGATCCGGACCTCCCCCGGAAGGCCGCTGCTCGAGCCCGCCGCGAGGAAGGCCAGCGCAACGTTGCGGTCGGCCACCACCTGCTCGAGATACTCCCCACTCGTTCCGGGGAAGA
>JALTMS010000034.1 GCA_027001345.1 Acidobacteriota bacterium
CGGACAGGTGCTCGAGGAGAAGATGCGGGAAAACCGCATCGAGGCCGAGATCAGCGGCCGGATCAAGAGTGTCTTCTCGATCCGGAAGAAGATGCAGGATCAGGGTATCGACGTTGACGAGGTCTACGACGTGCTGGCTTTCCGTTTGATCACCACCTCGATCAAGGACTGCTACGGCGCGCTGGGGATCATCCACTCCATCTGGCCCCCCGTGCCGGGGCGGATCAAGGACTACATCGCGGTTCCCAAGGCCAATCTCTACCAGTCGTTGCACACCTCCGTGATGTCGGAAAAGGGGCTGCCCTTCGAGATTCAGATCCGCACACAGGAGATGCACGAACTGGCAGAGCACGGCATCGCCGCCCACTGGAAGTACAAGGAGCGGGGCCAGCTCACCGAGAAGGAGACTGCCGGGGCGGAGTGGCTGCGAGCGGTCAAGGACTGGCAGGGGGACGTCGCCGAGCCGCGGGAGTTCAGCCGCAACCTGATGCGCGACCTGTTCCAGGACGATGTCCACGTCTTCACACCCCGGGGCAAGGTGATCGATCTGCCCGCCGGGGCGACGCCGGTGGACTTCGCCTATGCGGTGCACACCGAGGTGGGTCACCGCTGCATGGGGGCCAAGGTCAACGGGCGGCTGGTGCCGCTCAAGACGCCCCTGGCCAACGGCGACATCGTCGAGATTCTGACCCAGGCCGACGGTCAGCCCAGCCGGGACTGGTTGACGATGGTGCGCACGGGCCGGGCACGAGCCAAGATTCGCGCCTACCTGCGGCGGGTCGAGCGCGAGCGGTCGGTGGAGCTGGGTCGCTCGATGCTCGAAAAGGAGCTGCGCAAGGTGGGACTGCGCCCCAAGACCCTTCCCGAGGAGGGGCGGGAGCAGGCCTTGCGGACCCTCAGGCTGGCCAGCATGGAAGACCTGTTCGCCGCCCTCGGGACGGGCAAGATCACGCCCGCCCACTTCGTTTCTCTGGCCGTCCCCGGCGAGGCCAAGGAGTCGGCGGGCTCGACGCTCTTCCGTCGTGTCGGTCGGGTGCTCGGCCGCAACCGAGACAAGGTGCTGGTCCACGGCCTGGGTGACACCCTGGTCAATCTGGCCCGTTGCTGCAATCCGATTCCCGGTGATGCGATCGTCGGCTACGTCACCCGTGGCCGGGGGGTCTCGGTCCACACCGAGGACTGTCCCAACCTGGAGGCCCTGCTGGTCGACGAGGACCGGCAGATCGAGGTGGAGTGGGCCTCGAGTGGCGAGAGCGACCGATTCGAGGTGGGCATCCACGTCGAAACCGTCAACCGGCCGGGGAGATTGGCTCGGGTCGCCGACCTGCTCGAGCAGGAGAAAATCAACATCCGGCACGCCGATGCGGGGGTCGCCGACGATGGCAAGGGGACGATCACGGTCATTGCCGAGGTGGAGAACCGCAAGCAGGTCGAGCGTCTGATCGAGCGGATTCGTCGTATCGAAGGGGTACGCCGGGTCACGCGCATTTCCCCCCGCCAGGTTCGTTCCTGAACCCATTCGGGTGGGCAGGGGGCTTTCCGTCGAGGAGGAGTGTCGATGACGTTGAGAATCGTGGCTACCGACCGGGCCCCCGCTGCCATCGGGCCCTACAGTCAGGCCGTGGTCAGTGGTGACCTCGTCTTCTGCTCGGGCCAGATCGCCCTCGACCCGGTCAGCGGGGCGGTGATCGGAGACGACGTGGCGGCCCAGACCCGGCAAGTGCTGAAGAATCTGCGGGCGGTGCTCGAAGCGGCGGGAAGCAGCCTCGCTCAGGTCGTCAAGTGCAATGTCTACATGACCGATCTCGGCTGCTTCGGAGAAATGAATGCGGTCTACGGGGAGTTTTTCGCCTCCCACCGGCCGGCTCGGGCCGCCGTCGAGGTCAGTCGCCTGCCCAGGGACGTGCTGGTCGAGATCGAGGCCGTCGCTCGCCTCGACTGAAGACCCGGTTCGATCGGGCAGATCTCCCGCTCCCTGCTCTCCGCCCCGAGAGCACGGTTCTCCCCGCTGCTTGCCGCGGCCCGGGGGGGACCTATATTCGCCGCGAGAAGGCCTG
>JALTMS010000035.1 GCA_027001345.1 Acidobacteriota bacterium
GCGCCGTTTCGGCATCGAAGGGGATCGGCGCCGGATCTTCGAGGCCGGCGTCGGGCGCGGACTCAACACGCCCCGAACCCATGCCGCGGGTCGCGTTTTCGATGCCTACGCGGCCGCCGTGGGCATTGCTCCCGAACCGGCGACCTGGCAGGCTCAGGCACCGATCCGTCTCGAGGCGCTGGCCCGCAGGCACGTCGGGGCGCTGCCCGGCCGGGTGGCCTTCGATCTGCGAGAGCAGCAGGGAGCGCTATTCGTGGATTGGGATCCCGCTTTCGAGCCCTGGCGCTGGGGGCCCGTCGCCGCCGAGCAGCGGGGGGGCTGGGCACTGGCCTTCCACCACGCCATGGCGCGTGCCCTGGGTGAGCTGGTGGCCTTCGCCCTCGAAAAGGGGGCACCCCGTGGCGTGGTGCTGGCCGGAGGGGTGATGATCAACCGCCTGCTGGCCGGGCTGCTCGCCCAGCGCCTCGAGGAGCTGGGGGTCGTCTGCCACTGGCCGCGGCAGGTGGACCCGGGGGATGGCAGCATCAGCCTCGGCCAGGCCTGGCTCGCGGGGCATGGCCGCTTCGATCCCGCGCGGCCGACGGAAGGGTAGGCGATGGGCGACTTGCAGTACATCGACGGCTTTCGGCTCGGCGCCGCGGCCGCGCCCCTGCAAGGACAGATCGCGGCCCACGCCGCCCGGCTCGCCGCCGGTGGGCGCAGGGTGCGGTTGATGGAGGTTTGCGGCTCCCACACCATGGCCATCGGCCGCTTCGGCCTGCGTGACCTGCTGCCGGAGAACGTCGAGCTGGTCAGCGGGCCGGGCTGCCCGGTGTGCGTGACCGACAATGGCTACATCGATGCAGCGATCGAACTGGCTCGGCGGGAAGTGGTGGTCGTCACCTTCGGTGACATGCTGCGCGTGCCGGGCAGCGCGGGGAGCCTGGCCGCGGCACGCACCGCCGGCGCGCGGGTCGAGGTGGCCTACAGCCCCGAACGGGCGCTCGAGATCGCGCGTCGCGAGCCCGAGCGGCAGGTGGTCTTCCTCGCCATCGGCTTCGAAACCACCGTCGCCCCGGTGATCTCGCTGATCGCGGCGGCGGAGCGGGAGGAACTGGGCAACCTCTCGCTGCTGGTGGCCTTCAAACTGGTGCCTCCGGCCCTCGAGGCGCTGATCGCCGACCCGGAGCTGCAGATCGACGGCTTTCTCTGCCCGGCCCATGTCAGTGCGATCATCGGCAGCGAGGCCTACCGGCCGATCGTCGAGCGTCACCGACTGCCCTGCGTGGTGGCGGGTTTCGAACCGCTGGACATTCTCCTCGGTCTGCGGGGGCTGCTCGAGATGCTTGCCGAGCAGCGGCCCGGACTGCGCAACGACTATTCCCGGGTGGTGCGCCCGGAGGGCAACACCCGGGCCCGGGCTCTGATCGAGCGCTATCTCCAGCCGGTCGATGCGGCCTGGCGGGGCATCGGCACGATCCCGGCCAGCGGGCTGGGTCTGCGGGCGGAGTGGAGCGCCTTCGATGCGGAGCGGCGTTTCGACGTTTCGACCCACGGGGGACGGGTCGATCGCCGCTGCCGCTGCGGCGAGGTGCTGCGTGGCAGGATACGTCCGCCCGAATGTGGCCTGTTCGCTTCGGTCTGCACGCCGGAGCAACCGGTGGGGGCCTGCATGGTCTCCTCCGAAGGAAGCTGCGCGGCCTGGTACCGCTATGCCCGGCACTGAGTCCGGCGAGGGAGAGGCGATGATCGACCAGCGACGAGCGCGGATCGAAGTGGCCCACGGCGGTGGCGGCGGCCTCGGGCGCGAGCTGATCGAGGAGGAGATCCTCAGCCGCTTCGGCGAGGGGCCGCTGGCGAGCCTGCCCGATGGAGCGAGCCTGCCGCCCCTGCCCCTGGGCTGCGTGCTGTCCACCGACAGCTTCGTCGTCCAGCCTCTGTTCTTCCCCGGTGGCGATATCGGCACGCTGGCGGTGCACGGCACCGTCAACGACATCGCTGTTTGTGGTGCGCGGCCGCGCTGGTTGTCGCTGGCGATGATTCTCGAAGAGGGACTCGAGCGGGAGGTGCTCGGGCGG
>JALTMS010000036.1 GCA_027001345.1 Acidobacteriota bacterium
CTGTAGCGGCGGCGTGACACCCAAGGCAGTGACGGTGATGGACCTGACCCTCGCCCGCCGCTACAGCGGTGCGACGCCCGCCCCAGCCGGTAGCGTGGGGCACATCGCCCCCGAGGTGCTGCTCGGTCGCCCGCCCTCCCGGGCCAGCGATCTCTTCGCCCTGGGTGTCGTCCTCTACCAGGCGCTGACCGGCGATCTGCCGAGCCACGAAGTGCTCGGCCGCGGCGACACTCTGCTACCGACCCTCGGTCGCATACGACCCGACATCCCCGAGGAGTTCGCCCGGCTACTGGCGCGCCTGCTGGCCGGTGAGCCCTCCGAGCGTTTTGCCGAAGCCGGCGAAGTGATCGATGCTTTGGCCCCCTGGACCGGCTCGGAAACGCTGCTGCTAGCCCCTTGCGAGGCCTCCCTCGTCGGCCGGAGCGAGGAACTCGCCCGGGCGCTGGCCACGCTCCAGCCGGTCCCCGCAGAAGGCGAAGAAGACACACCACCGCTGCTGCTTCTCGAAGGTGAAGGGGGCATCGGCAAGTCACGATTCATCGAAGCCTGCATGGCCGAGCTGCGTGCCCGCGGTGTCGCCGTGGCCTCGACGGCCTGTCGCAAATCCACCCGTTCGGCCCTCGGACCCATCAGCGAGGCGGTCGATCTGCTCTTCGCCTCGGCCAGCGCCGGCGATACGATTGCCGCGGAGATCCTCCAGCGGCACCGCACCTGCCTCGAGGGTCTCGAGCCCCGGCCGTCGGTACTCGGAGCGCGGGACACGGGCCCGCGGCCCACCGTCAGCCGTTTCCACCTGGTCGATGGCCTGATCTCCCTGCTCTGCGAGTTGGCCACGGCTCGGCCCCTGGTGCTGGTCCTCGACGATCTTCACCAGGCCGATCCCTTGCTGCTCGACTTCCTCTGGCACCTGGCCCGACGCGCACGCCGACTGCCCCTGAGGCTGCTGGCCGCCGCGCGACCGCTCGATGACGATGCCTTGCCGTGGAAGAAGGGTCTGACCGTCGAGCACCTGGTCGACGACATGCACCTGGCGCCCCTCGACGCCGACGGCGTGCGGGAACTGGCCGCCCAGCGCCTGGGGCCCGCCCGCGCCAGCTACATCGCTCGGCAGCTCTGGTCGGCCAGCGGCGGCCATCCGCTCTTCGTCCATCAGCTTCTCGAAGAACTCGCCGAGCGCACCATCGAACGCGAAGGCGTCGAGCCCAGCGGACTGCCTCGCACCCTCGAAGAAGCGATTCGGGCCCGCCTCGAACGCCTCGACTCCGCCGACCGGGAGCTGCTCTCGAGCCTGGCCGCCGCCGGCCGGGAGGTCGATGAGGACGAACTCGAAGCCGTGACCGGCAATCTCTCCCGGGCCCGCGTGCTGGACCTGACTCAGAGAGGCCTGCTACGGCACACTCCGGCGGGGCGTCTCGATCTGGCCCACGCATTCCTGCGGGAAGTGCTGCTCGAAGGACTCGACGCCACCCAGCGCCGAGGCTGGCACCAGCGCTGGGCCGAACACTTGCGGCGCCGGGACGACGACGCCGTGCTGCTGGCCGAGCAGAGTCTGGCCGCCGCCGAAGGTGCCGGCGCCCGGGAGGACCTGTTGGCGGCCGCCGAGCAGCTTTTCGCACGCTGGCAGTATGCCGGCGCTGCGCGTTTCTTTCAGGCCGCTGTCGATCGCATGGCGCCGGAGGATCCCGCCCGACTCGAGGTCTACCCCCGCCTGGCCAGAGCGTGGCGCGAAGCCCACGACGCTCCGGCCCTCGAGCGCGTCTGCCGCGACTGGGTCGAGACCGCCGAACTTCTCGGTGACCTGGCCGCTCGCTCCACGGCGCTGAGCAAACTGGCCTCCGCATTGCGCGAACGGGGCCAGGGCGCCCAGGCCCAACGCCTGGCCCGAGAAGCGATCGAACTGGCCGAGCAGGCCGACGATCCGCGGGCGGCAGCGCTGGCGAACAAGGTTCTGGCCTCGATACTCTGGGCCGGCTGGGAGCACAGCAGCGCGCTGGCTCCCTTCGAACGGGCGCTCCACCTCGCCGAGCAGACAGGAGACCAGCGCGAACTGGCCTACAGCTTGCAGGATGTCGCCCTGCCCTACGCGATCACCGGCCGCAGCGCGGCGGCGATCGAGGCGTCCCGCAAGGCGCAGAAGCTTTTCCAGCAGCTCGGCGATCGTGTCTGGGAACTGCTCGCGCGAACCAACGAGACGCTGGTCTACACCCGTCTGGGCGATCTTCAGGCTGCTCGCCAGTTGAGTGAGTCGATGATCGAGGAGCTGTCCGACGTTCCGGGCATCCCCGTCGAACTGGCGATGGAGAACCTGGTCTTCCTCCTCAACCGCATGGGCCTGTACGAGCGAACCCTCGAACTGGGCCAGCGCCTGATCGAGCACGCCGCGATCGTCGGCCGCCACGGCCCGCGCATCGCAGCCCTGCTGGCGATGGGCGAGGCGCTGACCCGCCTCGGTGATACCCGCTCGGCTCGTGAGCATCACCGGCTGGCCCGCGATCTGGCCGAGGCGCTGGGCGAGGAGCGACAGTTGCTCTTCGCCGAGCTGGCCATCGCCGCCGATCTGCGCCGCAGCCGTCGCATCGATCAGGCCCGCCGCCGCGCCGAGCAGGTGCGAGAGCAGGCTTTACCGACCGACGCTCGTCGCCAGCTCATCCTGGCCTCCATCGAGCTGGCCCGTCTGGCTCGACTCGCCGGCGAGCCCTCCCGCGGCATGGCTCTGCTCGACGATGCCGACAATCAGCTCTTTCAGTCGGGCGAGGATGGCCCTGCCCTGCGTGCGCAACTGCTCTTTGAGCGCGCACGCGGCTGGAAAGAACTCGGACAGGAGGGCCTGCTGCTGGCCTGCGCTGAGGAGGGCGCAGGTCTGGCCTCCCGTCACGGACCGGTGGAGATCGAAGTCCGCCTGCTCGCGCTGGCCGCCGAAGTCTACGAGTCCCAGGGCCAGAGCCAGCGGGCTGCCCAGCACCTGACGCGCGCCGCACAGACCCTGCGGGAGCTGGCCGGCGAGATCCACGATGAATCTCGGCGCGCGCGCTTCCTCTCCGATCCGGAGCGCTCGGCGATCCTCCTGCGTGCCGACCGGCTCGAGCCGATCGGATCCGGTGCAGATTCCACCAGCACCCTCGCCCGGCTCTACGAGGTCTGCGAGGAAATCACCAGGGGCGGACAACTCGAGGATCTGCTCGAGAGAGTCGTGGCTCTGGCCGTCGAGTCCTGCGGTGCCGAGCGTGGATTGCTGCTGCTGCGCGACGAGGGCACGAAAGAGCTGACGCTGGCCGCTGGATGCGATCTCGACGGCGGCCGGGGAGAGGGCCTCGAGTTTTCCCAGTCCGTGCAGACCCGCGTGGAGCAGGAAGGGGCCGTCTTGATCGCCGATGTTCGCAGCGATCCGGATCTCGGCCGTGTACCGTCGGTCAGCGCCCTGGGGATCCGCTCTCTGATGGGCGTCGCGCTGCGCATGGAAGGTCGCGATCTGGGAACCCTCTATGTCGATTCCCGGGCCAACCGCACGCTCTTCAGTTCCCAGGACCTGCGGCTGCTCCAGGCGTTGGCCGACCAGGCTGCCGTGGCCCTGGCCTATGGCCGCCTGGTGGGCAAGGTCGCTCAGCAGCGGGACGCGCACTACAAGGCCGCTGCCCGAACCTACCGTTTTGGAAACCTGGTCAGCCTGTCCAAGAGCATGCGGAGGGTTTTCGAGCTGCTCGAAAAGGTGGCCGACACGGATGTACCGGTGATTGTTCTCGGCGAGTCCGGCACCGGCAAGGAGGTCATCTCTCGGGCGATGCACTTCGCCTCACGCCGGAGGGAGAAGGTCTTTCTCAGCGAGAACTGCGCGGCGATTCCCGAGACCCTGCTCGAGAGCATTCTCTTCGGCCACGTACGCGGGGCCTTCACCGGCGCCGATCGAGACCGCCCCGGCCTGTTCGAACTGGCCAATGGAGGCACCCTGCTACTCGACGAGGTTGGCGAAATGAGCCCCGGCTTGCAGGCCAAACTGCTGCGCGTGCTCCAGGAAAAGGAGTTCCGCCCCCTGGGCAGTGATCGGGTCGTCGCCACCGACGTGAGGATCATCGCCGCGACCCACCAGGATCTCGGCGCGCGCGTTGCGGAAGGCAGCTTCCGGCAGGATCTCTACTTCCGGCTCAACGGCGTGACGATTCAACTCCCTCCGCTGCGGAACAGGCGCGAGGACATTCCGCTACTCGTCCGCCATTTTCTCGAGCGTGAAGCCGCCGCCGCCCGCCGACCCGTTCCCCGCATGACGGCGGCGGTGATGCGATTGCTCTGCTCCCACGACTGGCCGGGCAACATCCGCGAACTGGAAAACACCGTCCGGCGGCTGCTGCTGGTCAGTGAGGACGACCTGATCGGCACCGATGCCCTGGCCACCGACCCGCACTTCGCCCTCTCCCCCTCCGCTGCGACCAGCCGCGATATCGGCAGCGGCGGGTTCAAGGCTTCCCCCGCTGACCCCGAGGAAAAGCAGCGTCTCGAAGAAGCACTCGAGCAGGCCGGCGGCAACCGAGGACGCGCCGCGGCGCTACTCGGTATCAGCCGCGCAACGCTCTATCGACGCCTCCGGCGCTTCGGGATCGGCCGCAACTGAGGGACCAGCCGACAGCGGTCTCAGTCCGACCAGAGAATCCCACAGAGGGTAGTGCAACAGTCGAGACAGCCCGCCGAATTCCCGGGATCGACGGTGATCAGATCGCCTCCGCTTTCCCAGTAAAAACTCTGCTGCAGCGAGGTGGTCAAGTTGGAGTATTCGAGCTTGGGCACGCTCAACGACGTATCAGTCTGCAGCTTGAGTTCCGCCGAGGAGGGGAAATTGATCAGCTCGATCGTCCCTCCCGAGGGATCGACTTCGACCCGTGCCACGCCGGAATCGCTCGATGACGAGATGGTCGGCAAGTTCGTCGTGTGCCAGGTGACCGTGACCCGCGTGTCGGGATCGAGAGCCAGGACCGGAAGACAACAGAGAATGAGCCAGCTGAACAGTAGGGTACGAATCCATCGGGTCCGCATGCGGATCTCCTTCGTATGAGTTTTCACCGGATAACTCCGGCACCGACTGCTCCCCAGGCGAGCCTACCACGGTCTTTCGGCTGACCGATCAATAAATGGCAGGGAGCCGACTGCGCCGCCGAACCGCCGCCCAGTGGGGCCGGCCCGGGGTTCCGTCATCCCGGCGGATCTACCAGGAGTCGGGCAAGCCTGGGTGAGACATGGCAGAGAAGGCTCTCCGGCCCCCGGACCTGTCTCAGTCTCACGACAGCCGCGTCTCACTGAGACACAGCGCGACAGACGCACATAAATCACTGAAGCACTTGGCGTTACACAGAATGGAACACATGAGACACTCGCCAAAGAGAGACACATCGCGACGCCTGTCTCACGGCACCTAAGATGCTGTGTTTCCAATTACTTACAGAAGAACGAGAGTTGGCAAGGGAATTGATATAGGAGGGGGTGGGTTCGGAAGGGATCGCAGCCAGAAACCCTCAACCAAGAATGCCGGTCCCGGACAACAGCATGGAGAGAAAGACAATGCGACGCAGACTCGGAATCCTGATTTCAACTCTCGCCCTGATCGCCCTGGCAACGGGGATGGTCCTGGGAGCCGCTCCCGAGCGCGTCAAGGTCTCGACTGAGCTGGTCCAGCTCTTCGAGAACGCGACGACCGACGACACCACGATTCCGGTGGTGATCCAGCTCCGCGAGGGGGCCACGCTGCCCGCTGCTCTCGAGGGATTCAGCGAGGACTTCCGCTCCTCCAAGCTCGGCGCCATCACCGGCCGGCTCGACCGTCAGACCCTCGAGCAGCTCAGTCAAGCTGCAGATGTGCTGACGATCACCGAGGACCGGGTCCTGCGGGCCAACCTGGATGTCGCCCGCGCAGCGACCAACGCGGACATCGCCTGGCAGCGCTACGGTCACACCGGCCGGGGCGTGACGGTCGCCCTGATCGACTCGGGCCTGAGCCCGAATGCCGCCCTCGCCGAAGAGCGCGTGCTCGCCCGCGTCGATTTCGTCGAGGATGGCGGCCAGGCCAACGACGGTTTCGGCCACGGCACCCACATCGCTGGCATCGTCGCGGGCGACAAGGGCCTGGCCCCCGAGGCCAACCTGGTCGTGCTGCGCGTCCTCGACGCCGAAGGCCGCGGTCAGCTCTCCGACGTGCTGGCGGCCATGGACTGGGTCATCACCCACCGCGACGAGTATGGCATCGACGTCGTCAACCTCTCCCTGGGCTACGCGCCCCGGATGAGCTTCCGCTACGATCCGGTCAACATCGCCGTGCGCCGCGCCTGGGCCGCGGGCCTGACCGTCGTGGCCTCGGCCGGTAACCGCGGCCGGGATGGCAGCATGACGATCAACGCTCCGGGCAACGATCCCCTGGTGATCACCGCCGGTGCGATCAACGACTTCAACACCATCGCTCGCGGCGACGATGAGGTGACCACCTACTCCAGCCGCGGTCCTTCCTGGGGCGACTTCGTGGTCAAGCCCGACCTGGTCGCTCCGGGTAACCGCATCGACGGCCCTGTCGCGCCGGGGTCCACGCTCGCCACCGAGCACCCCGAGAAGCTGACCGACGACGGCATCGAGCTGTCCGGCACGAGCATGGCGGCTGGCGTCGTCAGCGGCACCGCTGCGCTGCTCCTCGAGCGTCATCCCGAACTGACCAACGATGCGATCAAGGCGGTGCTGATGCGCTCTGCCGAAAAGCTCGAGGGCGTCGATGTCTTCGCCCGCGGCGCCGGCTACCTGGACGTGGAAGCCGCCATGGAACTGTCCGACGAGATGTCCGATGTCGGGCACTTCAACTCCAGCTCTCCGCTGGTTGCCCGTCATCCGGCCGGCATCAGCCTCTACCTGATCACTCCCCGCGACGGGCGTCCGGCCCTGCTCACCGGTTTCGACAAGGTCTACGGTGACGGCGCGATCTGGGGCGATGGCATCCTCTGGGCCGACGGTCTGCTCTGGGGCGACATGGCCGCATGGGCCGACGGCATCCTCTGGGGTGACGGCATGCTGTGGGGCGACGGTCTGCTCTGGGGCGATGGCATCCTCTGGGCTGACCAGGCGCTCTCCGGTGACGGCATCCTCTGGGCTGACCAGGCGCTCTCCGGTGACGGCATCCTCTGGGCCGATGGCATCCTCTGGGCCGACGGTCTGCTCTGGGGCGACGGCATCCTCTGGGCCGATCAGGCGCTCTCCGGTGACGGCATCCTCTGGGCCGATGGCATCCTCTGGGCCGACGGCCTGCTTTGGGGCGACGGCATCCTCTGGGGCGACGGCATCCTCTGGGGTGATGGCCTGCTCTGGGGTGACGGCATCCTCTGGGGCGACGGGATGCTCTGGGGTGATGGAATGCTCTGGGGCGACGGCATCCTCTGGGGTGACGGCATCCTCTGGGCCGACGGAATCCTCTGGGCCGACGGCGTTCTGTGGGCCGACGGCATCCTCTGGGGCGATGGCCTGCTGTGGGGCGACGGCATCCTCTGGGCAGACACCGCACCCGGCACGATCGAAGACTGAACCGGCGCCCGGGGGCACACCCGAGGGAACCGGCGGGCTTCCATACCCCTCTCGCCGACCTAGACCACTCCTACCCCTCGAACTCACCCCCAGTCACCGCTCCCGGCGCCGAAAGCAAGGGGCCCGGCTCTCGCCGGGCCTCTTTTTTTGCCCTCCTCCACTTCTTGTGGGTCCTGGGCCGAGGAATCCTCCGAGAGCGGCTTCAGGGTTCGCTAATTCGGGCTCTCCTTGACAATGTGTGGGTAGCGCCGCCGGAGAACCGCGTTGCCGGGTGGAGCGTGCCGCGAGTCCGGCGGAAGGCAGAGGGCGCTCGGCTCTGGATCCAGCAGTGCTCGAGGGTCGGTTTTCGTGAGCCAGTCCACAGCTCTGGACCGGCGCCCGATCTTGAGCGAACTGTCCTGTTTGCCTTCACTCCGCAGCCCTGGCGCGCCCCGTTTCCGTTCAACCAGTCGCACGGCGCGTGAAAACCGGAGCGATGTCTTGGGGCCACCTCTCAAGGAACGAGCTGGATCAGGTCGATGTTGGGCAGGTAGCGAGCGAGAGCCGCGATCACCAGCACCAGTCCTGCACAGACCCAGCTCTCCGGATCGACCAGCGCGAACTTGACCGGATCGTCATCCAACTCCCCCCGATGGGCGAGGAACCAGATGCGGGTAATCCAGTACAGCAGCAACGGCGCGGCGAGCCAGAGAACGAAGGGCTCCTCGTAGTTCATCCGCACCCGGTCGCTATTGAGATACAGGGCGAAGACCAGCACGGCAATGTAGCCCGCCGCGGGCCCCATGCTGGCCACCATCTCCAGGTCGCGGCGGAGGTAACCTCGGCGACCGATCTTCT